>JBAUUA010000302.1:0-2667 GCA_049582465.1 Bradyrhizobium sp.
GTAGCGGCGCGAGACGGTGGCAGCACCGATTTGCGTCGCCCGGATCGGCGCCGCGCATGGCGTGCGCGGCGCGGTGAAGCTGTGGACGTTTACGGAAGACCCGTTTGCCGTGAAGGCTTACGGGCCGCTGACGACCAAGGATGGCGCGCGCCAGTTCGAGGTGACGAGCGCGCGCGAAGCCAAGGGCCACCTGGTCGCGACGCTGAAGGGCGTTGCCACCCGCGAGGAGGCCGAGCGCCTCAACGGCATCGAGCTCTATGTCGCGCGCGAAAAACTGCCCGATACCGACGCGGATGAATATTACCACGCCGACCTGATCGGGCTTGCGGCCGTGAACGCCGCCAACGAACCGCTCGGCCGCGTCATCGCGATCCACAATTTCGGCGCCGGCGATATCATCGAGATCGCGCCGCCCGGCGGGACGACCGTGCTGCTGCCGTTCACCAATGCCGTGGTGCCCTCCGTCGATGTCGCGGGCGGCCGCGTGGTGATCGAATTGCCCCCGGAGATCGAGGGCGACGAACCCTCCAGCGCGGACGCCTGAGCATGGCTGCCGAGGTGAAAACGTCCGAAGCAAAGGTTTGGCGGACCACCGTCCTCACTCTGTTCCCCGAGATGTTCCCGGGGCCGCTCGGCGTCAGCCTTGCCGGCAGGGCGCTGGCGTCGGGCCTGTGGGCGCTGGAGACGCGCGATATCAGAGACTCGACCACTGACCGCCACCGCAGCGTCGACGATACCCCGGCCGGCGGCGGGCCCGGAATGGTGCTGCGCGCCGACGTGCTGGCGGCCGCCATCGACGCGGCGGATGGTGCCTCTGGCACCTCCAAGGATCGGCCACGGCTGCTGATGAGCCCGCGGGGTCGGCCATTGACCCAGTCGAGGGTCAGGGAGCTCGTCGCCGGGCCCGGGCCCCTGATCGTCTGCGGCCGGTTCGAAGGCATCGACCAGCGGGTGATCGAGGCGCGCCGGCTCGAGGAGGTTTCGATCGGCGACTACGTGCTGTCCGGCGGTGAAATCGCAGCGATGGCGGTGATCGACGCCTGCGTGCGGCTGCTGCCCGGGGTGATGGGGAAGCCCGCTTCCGGGGCGGAGGAGAGCTTTTCGGAAGGACTACTGGAATACCCGCAATTTACCCGCCCGCAGGAGTTCGAGGGCCGGCCGATCCCCGAAATCCTGCTGTCCGGCGACCACGCCAAAATAGCGGCCTGGCGGCAGGCCGAGGCCGAGGCGCTGACCCGGGCGCGGCGGCCCGATCTCTGGGCCGGCAGGCAAGTCCAACCAGCGCCTCGCCAAAATCGCCCAAAAAACACGACGGAAGGGTGACAAGCCGCCGCCTTTGCCGTATACGAGCGCCAAATCCGCGCACCGAGCATTTTCCGGCAAAGTGGCATTTCCGGTTTGCCGCGCGAAAATGCTCGATTTTTTGAACGGCGCGTATTCTTCCGCAAAACCGGTGTCCATTTTTGCGGAATACGCGCTACAGGATAAACGAACACCCGCGCAGCCCGCGCTCTTGACGGCTGGGGCGCGCCGCCGATGGAGATTTTGCGATGAACCTCATTCAACAGCTCGAAAAAGAGCAGTTCGACAAACTGGCCGCGACCAAGACCATCCCGGAATTTGGTCCTGGCGACACCGTGATCGTCAACGTCAAGGTGGTCGAAGGCGACCGCTCGCGCGTGCAGGCCTATGAGGGCGTCTGCATCGGCCGTTCCGGCGGCGGGCTCAACGAGAGCTTCACGGTGCGCAAGATTTCCTACGGCGAAGGCGTGGAACGCGTGTTCCCGGTGATGTCGCCGATGATCGACTCGATCAAGGTGGTGCGCCGCGGCAAGGTTCGTCGCGCCAAGCTGTATTACCTGCGCAGCCTGCGCGGCAAGTCGGCGCGCATCGTCGAGAAAACCGACCGCGCCGCCGCCGTCGGCGAGTGATCGCCGCCCACGATGGTTTGATAAAAGCGCGGGGGCCTGCCCCGCGCTTTTTTGTTGCGCCGTCCCTATCTAGTCATCGATCGATTGTCGCGGCGCCGGCCATTGTGGTACTAGACTAAAATGGTTCCAGATCAGACCAGCCCTGCTTGCCTCATCGTCTCACGGATCGTGATCGACGATCGCAGCCGCCTGCCCGGCCGTTTCTTCGGACGGTTCGCGACCTCGGCGACATCGGAACTTTCGCGCGCGCTCTGACGGCCCGCGCCGGTATTTCGACTGTTCGTGCATATCAGCGCTTTCCTGCTTACGCAAAATATTCCTGGGAGCTTACGCTCATGTCCAAACCGACCACGCTGTACGACAAGATCTGGAACGACCACCTGGTGCACGAAGCCGACGACGGCACCTGCCTGCTCTATATCGACCGCCATCTCGTCCACGAGGTGACCTCGCCGCAGGCTTTTGAAGGCCTGCGCGCGACGGGGCGCAAGGTTCACGCCCCGGAGAAGACGCTGGCCGTGGTCGACCACAACATCCCGACCACCGACCGTTCCAAGCCCAATCCGGATCCGGAGAGCATCGAGCAGATGCGGGTGATGGCGGAGAACGCCAGGGAATTCGGCATCGAATATTACAACGAGTTCGACAAGCGCCAGGGCATCGTCCACGTCATCGGCCCCGAGCAGGGCTTTACCCTGCCCGGCACCACCATCGTCTGCGGCGACAGCCACACCTC
>JBAUUA010000303.1:0-5570 GCA_049582465.1 Bradyrhizobium sp.
TCGGATCCTCGACCGATGC
This sequence comes from Bradyrhizobium sp., assembly GCA_049582465.1. Taxonomy (GTDB): domain Bacteria; phylum Pseudomonadota; class Alphaproteobacteria; order Rhizobiales; family Xanthobacteraceae; genus Bradyrhizobium. The sequence goes on from JBAUUA010000303.1 coordinate 20, forward strand.
GATGCGCCGCGGCCGCCTGAAGGAATTCGGCGCCGATCTCGCGGTGGATTCGTCCGATCCCGGCTGGGTCGATGAGGTTCTGAAAGCGACCGGCGGCGAAGGCGTCGACCTGATCGTCGATCAGATCTCCGGCAGCGTCGCCAACCAGAATCTCAAGGCCACCAGGATAAAAGGCCGCATCGTCAATGTCGGCCGGCTCGGCGGCACCCATGGCGATTTCAATTTCGACCTGCACGCCGCGCGCCGCATCAACTATATCGGCGTCACCTTCCGCACCCGCACGATCGAGGAAATCCGCGAGATCTTCGACGAGGTCCGCAAGGATATCTGGGGTGCGGTGGAATCGCGCAGGCTGCAACTGCCGATCGACAAGGTGTTTGCCTTCGACGATATCGGCAAGGCATTCGAGCACATGGAAGCCAACAAGCATCTCGGCAAGATCGTGGTGACGCTGTAGCTTCGCGTTGGGTTGAGAAGGAACGGCCTCGGGAACTCCACCTCTCCCATCGGGAGAGGTCGGCACGAAGTGCCGGGTGAGGGGTCACGGTCTCTCGTTAGAGCAGCGCCCCCCACCCGATTTGCTGCGCAAATCGACCTCTTCCGTCGGGGAGAGGTGAAGCGAAGGCGACCGCAACGATGACCTCACCCAAGCCAAAAACGGTGCTCGACGGGGGCCGCTACTTCGAGGGGCCGCGCTGGCACGCGGACCGGCTTTGGTTCGTCGACTGCATGAACCGGACGTTGCTGAGCCTCGGCCCGTCCGGAGGATGCAAACAACACGCGAAGATCGAGGGCGACACGCCCTGCGGATTGGGTTTCCTGCAGGACGGCAAGCTCGTCGTGCTGACGATGTTCCGCAAGCGCCTGATGACCTACGCGGACGGCCGGCTTTCGCCATACGCGGACCTTTCCGGAATAGCGGCGGGCACCATCGACGACATGATCGTCGACGGCCTCGGGCGGGCCTATGTCGGAGATCTCGGCTTCGATTTGCCGCCGCCGGCTGATCGGGGCCCGGTAGGCCGCATCCTTCTGGTGATGCCCGACGGCGCCACCCGCGTGGTCGCCGACGGATTGCGGTTTCCCAATGGCATTGCGGTCTCGGCCGACAACAGCCGGCTGGTCGTCGCCGAGATGGATGGCGGATGCCTGGCCGAGTATGACATCGCGCCCGATGGCGGCCTGAACTTTCGCGCTCGATTCGGAACCATGAAATCTCCCGACGGCATCTGCCTCGATCAGAGCGCCGCGGTATGGGTCGCTGCCTTCGACGAAGACGCGTTCATTCGCCTGAACCGCGACGGGCGCGAGTTGCAGCGCATCGAAGTATCGGGCCGGCGCGCCATTGCCTGTGCGCTCGGCGGCGAGGGGCGGCGGACACTGTTCTGTCTGAGCGCGGCGACGTCATACGAAGAACTGCGGCAAGGCAAATCATCGGCCCGTATCGACGCGGTCGACGTCGAAATTCCCGGCGCGGGCTACCCGTGAGCGGCCGACCGGGTTTCGATGCGAGCAAGGTGCTGGCGCCCACGGGCAGATTGCGCGTCGGCGCCTTTGCCGGCAGTCCGCTGTCCATGACGAGAGATGCTGCGACCGGTGAAATCCATGGCCTGAGCATCGACCTCGGCCGCGAGTTCGCAAAACGGCTCGGAGTGCCCTTCGAGCAGCGGGATTATCAGCGAATTGCGGAAGTGCTCGTCGCCATGAAAGCCGGAGACGTCGATTTCACGATCAGCAACGCAACACCGGCGCGCGCGGTCGACGTCGACTTCAGCCCGACGCTGATCTCGCTCGAACTGGGATACCTCGTCCCCGCCGCCTCCCCGATCGCGACAATGTCGGACGTCGACAGGCCCGGCCTGCGAATCGGCGTCACCCAGGGCAGCACGTCGCAACGCACGATTCCAAGCCTGCTGCCGAACGCGGTGGTGACGCCGGCGCAGAATTCGGGGCATGCCGTTGAAATGCTCGAATGCCATGCGCTCGACCTGTTCGCGACCAACAAGCCGACCTTGTTCCAGATGTCCGATCAAATGCCCGGCGCGCGCGTGCTGGATGGAAGATGGGGCGTGGAACATATCGCCATCGCGATCCCCAAAGGCCGCGAGACGGCACTCGAATATCTGCGCCACTTCGTTGAAGAGGTGCAGACCGGCGGGCTGCTCGCGGCGGCCGTGGAACGTGCGGGGCTCAGAGGCCTTGTGAAGGCGCAATAGAGCGTTTTCGAGCGAAGTGGATGCCGGTTCGCGTGAAGAAAACATGTCTTTAATCGGAACAATTCGCAACAATCCGATGTCCCCAGCGGCGTGACGTTGCGCCGCGGATCGGCGCTTTAATGTTGCAAGACCGGCTGCTAAACCGCAGCCCATGAACGAACCCGCCCACAGCGTCAAATCCCGCGTCGCGGCGATCTCGGTCTTCGCCAGCGCGGGCATGGCCGCGGCCAAGTTCGCGGTCGGTATTGCGATCGGCAGTCTCGCCTTGATCTCGGAGGCGTTGCACTCGTCAGTCGACGTGATCGCCACCGTCATCACCTGGATGGTGGTGCGGGTTTCCGACCGGCCCGCCGACGAGGAACATCATTACGGCCACGGCAAGCTCGAAAGCGTTTCGGCGCTGGGGGTCATCGCGCTGCTCTACGTGCTGGCGGGCGGCATTCTGGTCGAATCCTACAGCCGTCTGCGCGAGGGGGCGCCGCCGCCGACCATCTCGGCCATCCCCTTCATCGTCCTGCTGGTCGATATCGCGGTGAACTTCTGGCGTGCCCGCGCGCTGCATCGTACGGCGCATGAGACCAAGAGCCAGGCTTTGGCCGCCGACGCGCTGCATTTCGCATCCGACGTGCTCGGCTCGATCGCCGTCATTGCCGGGCTTGGGCTCTCGGCATTGGGCTATGCCTGGGGTGACGCCGCCGCCGCCATCGGGGTGGCGATCATGATCGCGCTCCTGGGGCTGCGGATGGCGCGTTCCACCGTGGAAACCCTGGTCGATCGCGCGCCGGAGGGCGCCTCGGAGAAGGCCACCGCCGCCATCCGCTCGGTGCCGGGCGTGATCGATGTCGAGCGGTTGCGGGTGCGGATGGTCGGCTCGACGCATTTCATCGACGCCATCGTCGAGGTGCCGCGCACCTTTCCGATCGACCGCGTCGAGGAGATCAAGCGAAAGGCGCAGGCCTCGGTCGCCAAGGCGCTCGAGGATGCCGACCTGACGTTCACCGCCGTGCCGGTCGCTCGCGACAATGAGAGCGTGCGCGAACGCATCATGGTGATCGCGCGCAATTCCGGTCTCGCCATCCACCACGTCACCGTGCACGATCTCGGCGACAGGCTCACCGTCAGCATCGACCTCGAAGTGGACGGCGAGATGGCGCTCACCGCCGCCCACGACATCGCCCAGGAACTGGAGCGGAACATCCGCGACGAGTTCGGCGAGGACGTCGAGGTCGACACCCACATCGAGCCGCTGGAGCCGGAATTGCCGCAGGGCACCGACGCCGCCGCCGATCGCGTCGAAGCCATCAAGAACGCGCTGTCGCGTTTCGCCGCCGACACCGCGATACACGACATCCACAGCGTTCGGGTGCGCGATACCGACGCAGGCGAAATCGTTAACTTCCATTGCCGCGCCGCGCCGTCCATGAGCGTCACCAGGGTCCACGAGAACGTCGACGAGATCGAGCGCGCGCTGCGCCGCGCGTTTCCGACCGTGAAGCGCGTCATCAGCCACGCCGAACCGCCGAACGCGTGATCTCAATCCCGGCGGCGTGCGTTCCCGTTTCGGACTCGTCTTGCAGGTATTTTTGCGGGCATTTCGTGGCGCGATTCTCTGTTGGACAAGATTTATTTGAATTAACGAATCGTTGACTCTCGACAGCCCGCGAAAACTGGATTCAAATCTCCTTGATTCGGAACGGGACTGGGGCCCTTCCGAGACAGGTGCAAGAAAGTTTCCGAGGGGGCTAAGGCATGGCGCGTGCACACGCGGCGAGCGCATGCGTGCAATCCGATTCGATCAAGGGATTGGCGCAGTCGATCGCAAAACCGGCCTACCACCGGCTGTTGATAGCGGAGCCGGCGCTACGCCGCGCGGTGCCAATCCTGATCATTGCGTTCCTGGTCACGATCTGCCTGGGCGCCTTCGTACAGGTAGTCGATCAGAACCGGCAGAAACGCGCCTCGATCAAGCGCGACCTCGCCGCGCTCGCCGATGTGCTTGCCGAACGTCTCGACCGCATCGCTTCGCTCCGCCAGGACCAGAATACGCCGTTCGAGCGCCTGCAACTGCTGCTGCCCGGTCTTATTCCGTCGTGGGGCGCCGCGGTCGGTCGGCACGTCATCGTGGTCGGCGCCGACCAGCGCGTCCTCGCGCGCGTGCCGATCGACGCCGGGATTGACGATACCAGCCGGATCCTCGACGTCATCAGCGCGGCGCTGCCGCTGACCACGCCCGGGCAGCAACAGCAACCCGGCGTCAGCGACATCACCCTGCCGAACGGCAGCAGCGCATTGGCGGTCGCGCACATCGTCAGGGCGCTGCCGGGTCAGGTCATCATCATCCAGGAAAGGGTCGATTCGCTCTGGCAGTCGGACGCGGCGCTGTCGGTGACGCTGTCGGCGACGACGGGATTCGTCGTCCTGATCCTCGGTTTTGCCTCCCACTGGCAATCGACCCGCGCCCGCGAAGGCGACCTCATCAATGACGCCGTGCGCGGCCGCATCGATACCGCGCTCAACCGCGGGCGCTGCGGATTGTGGGATTGGGACCTGTCGCGCGGCAGGATCTTCTGGTCGCAGTCGATGTTCACGATGCTCGGCCTCGACACCCGCAGCGATCTTCTGACCTTCGGCGAAGTCAACGCGCTGGTGAATTCCGACGACATCGACCTGTTCGCGATCGCCGATCAGCTGATCTCCTCGAAACTCAACCACATCGACCAGACCTTCCGCATGCAACACACCGACGGCCACTGGATCTGGCTGCGGGTCCGCTGCGAGCTCAGCCAGGGCGCCGCCGATTCCGGCCTGCATCTGATCGGCATCGCCGTCGACATCACCGAGCAGAAGAGCCTCGCCGAGAAGACGGTGGAGGCCGACGTGAGACTGCGCGACGCAATCGAGACCATTCCTGAAGCCTTCGTGCTGTGGGATGCCAGCGACCGCCTGGTGCTCTGCAATTCGCACTTCCAGCGCCTGCACAAGCTGCCGGATTCGGCGGTCACCCCGGGCACCTCCTATGAGACCGTGATCGAGGTCGGCAGCATGCCGGAGATCCGCACCCGGCTGCACGAGACCGGCCCCCAGACGCCGGGCGCGCGTACCTTCGAGGCGCAGCTCGAGGGCGGCAGCTGGTTGCATATCAGCGAACGCCGCACCAAGGACGGCGGCTACGTTTCGGTCGGCACCGACATTACCCGCATCAAGGAACACGAGCAGAAGCTGGTCGAAAACGACCTGCGCCTGCGCGCCACGGTGATCGACCTGAAACGTTCGCAATCCGAATTGGAACGCCAGGCGGGAGAGCTCGCCGACCTCGCCGAGAAATATTCCAGGGA
>JBAUUA010000304.1:0-1678 GCA_049582465.1 Bradyrhizobium sp.
CTATCATCGTCCCCGGCCAATCGACTTGTCCTTGCTATGAGGCCTGTGAAGAAAAAGCCGGGTTATCCCTGACCGCTCGATGCCCGTCCGATTCTCTCAGGTAAGGTCCACAAGGATTCACAGGTTACACAGGGGTTCAGGTGCCCACGTCCGGTAGTTATTTCCATCTTCACCTGGTCTCCGATTCGACCGGTGAGACCCTGATCACGGTGGCGCGCGCGGTGGCCGCGCAATACGCCAACGTGACGCCGGTCGAGCATGTCTATCCGCTGGTGCGCAGCCAGAAGCAGCTCGATCGCGTGCTGGACGAGATCGAGGAAGCGCCCGGCATTGTGCTCTTCACTTTGCTGGAAAAGGATCTGGTCGGGCGGCTCGAAGCCAAGTGCCAGCAGATCAACATACCGAGCCTCTCGATCATCGGCCCGGTCATGCAACTGTTCCAGGCCTATCTCGGCGCCGCCACTACCGGGCGCGTCGGCGCGCAGCACACTTTGAACGCGGAATATTTCAAGCGCATCGATGCCCTGAACTATACGATGATGCATGATGACGGCCAGCACGTCGAAGGCCTGGAAGAGGCCGACGTGGTTCTGGTGGGAGTGTCCCGCACCTCGAAGACGCCGACCTCGATTTATCTCGCCAACCGCGGCATCCGCACCGCAAACGTTCCGCTGGTTCCAAACATCACGGTCCCGCATCAACTGGAGACGCTCACAAAGCCTCTGGTAGTCAGCCTGCATGCGACGCCGGAACGCCTGATCCAGGTCCGGCAGAACCGGTTGTTGAGCTTGGGGGCCGGTCCCGGCAATGACGAGTATATCGATCGCCAGGCCGTCGCCGATGAAGTCGCCTTTGCCAGGCGATTAAGTGCCAAACATAATTGGGCGCAACTTGACGTGACGCGGCGATCGATCGAGGAAACGGCAGCCGCCATTCTGAAACTGTTCACCGACCGGCAACGGCAACGGCTTCCCGAATGACGCTCTGGCGTGGCGAATCTCCGTTGATCCTGGCGACGCAAAGCCGCGCGAGGCAAATGCTGCTCGCCAATGCCGGTCTCGATTTCGAGGCCGTTCCGGCCGAGATCGATGAGCGCGGCATTCAGGAATCCTCCGGCCTGACATCGCCGGGAGATGTTGCCGCATTGCTCGCGCGCGAGAAAGCCCGCGCGGTGTCAGGCCGACGGCCCGGCCAATTCGTCGTCGGCGCGGATCAGACGCTGGCGCTGGGGACACGGCTGTTCTGCAAGCCCGCGGGCAGGGTGCAGGCGGCCGAACAACTGCGGGCGCTCGCCGGCAACAGGCATGAATTGCATTCCGCCGTTGCGGTTGCGCGCGACGGCAAGATCCTGTTCGAAACCGTTTCCGTCGCCGGGATGACGATGCGGCCGCTCACCGGGGCCGAAATCGAGGCCTATCTGAACGCCGCCGGCGAGGCCGTTACCTCGAGCGTCGGCGCCTACCAACTCGAGGGGCTCGGTGTGCATTTGTTCGAGCGCATCGAAGGCGATCATTTCACCATCCTCGGCCTGCCGCTGTTGCCACTGCTCACGTTTTTGCGTAGCGAGCGGCTGCTCGCAGTGTAAAAGGAAATCCGGACGAGGCAGCCAATGGCGGGAGCTGGATGATCATTCTTGGGCTGACCGGCTCGATCGGGATGGGGAAATCAACCACCGCAA
>JBAUUA010000305.1:0-1949 GCA_049582465.1 Bradyrhizobium sp.
GCCGCGGCATGCCGCTCGACATCGCGCAGGCGCCGAATTTCTTCACCATGATGATCGCCGCGGTGCAGGCGCCCTCCGCCACCGGGCTGACCTGGTGCAACGACACGCCGCACAAGCTCATGGCCGCGGTCGCCACCGACGACGGCAAGACTGTGACCAGCCGCGGCTGGTACCGGGTCGATCCCGGCAAATGCCTGCATCCCGACGTCACCGGGCAACCCAGGCAGGTCTACAGTTTCGCCGAAGCCGTCGATGCCGACAACCGCACGCTCAAGATCAAGGACAAGCCGCTGAACTGGGGCGGCACCAAGGAGCTCTGCACCCGCGAGAGCAAGTTCGAGATCACCGAACAGGGCGACTGCGGCAGCCGCGGCCTCGCGGTGACCGGCTTTGCCGCCGTCGACATGTCGAGCGGCGGCAAGACGCTGCGCTTTGCGCTGCCGTGATTTTTTTCGCCGGGACGACGTGGAGAAAATGAAAAAACCCCGCGCCTTCACTCACATCGACACCTGGGTGTTCGACCTCGACAACACGCTGTATCCGCATCACGTCAATCTGTGGCAACAGGTCGACACCCGGATCGGCGAATTCGTCAGCGCCTGGCTCAAGGTGTCCGCGGAGCAAGCACGGGTGATCCAGAAGGATTATTATCGCCGCTACGGCACCACCATGCGCGGCATGATGACCGAGCATGGCGTGCGCGCCGACGACTATCTCGCTTACGTGCACCAGATCGACCACTCGCCGCTGCAGCCCAACCGCGCAATGGGAGCGGCGATCGCAAAACTTCCCGGGCGCAAGCTGATCCTGACCAACGGCTCGACCGACCACGCCGGCAAGGTGCTGGAACGTCTCGGCATCGGCGCCCATTTCGAGGCGGTGTTCGACATCATCGCCGCCGGGCTGGAACCGAAGCCGGCGCCGCAGACCTACCGGAAATTCCTGGCCGATCACGCCGTCAATCCGAACACCTCGGCGATGTTCGAGGACCTGGCGCGCAACCTCGTGGTGCCGCACCAGCTCGGCATGACCACGGTGCTGGTGGTTCCCGACGGCTCCAAGGAAGTGGTGCGCGAGGACTGGGAGCTGGAAGGCCGCGATGCCGCCCACGTCGACCACGTCACCGACGATCTGACCGGGTTTTTGCAGGGGCTGGGCGGGTCAATATGCTAGATCCGGGCCCGCAATTCCGTCGTCGTGCCCGAACTTGATCCGGGCATCCATCAATCTTCGAAAGAGTCTTGCGAAGGAGAGGGATTGCCGGGTCAAGCCCGGCAATGACGACGGAGGGATGGCAGGGACGACCGCTGAGTGAGCCTTGACTCTCCCGCCCCGAATCCCGACAAAAGCCCCCCAAATCGCGACCGTTTGCCCACCTCTGTCCAAGGAAATCTCGATGTCCCTGCCCGCCCTCGAATCCACCATCAACGCCGCGTTCGATGCCCGCGATGGAATCTCGACCGCGACCAAGGGTGAAGTCCGCGACGCCGTCGATTCCGCGCTCGAGCTGCTCGACAAGGGCGAGGCGCGCGTGGCCGAGCGCGAAGCGAGCGGCAAATGGAAGGTCAATCAGTGGCTGAAGAAGGCGGTGCTGCTGTCGTTCCGGCTGAACGACATGAGCGCGATCGCCGGCGGTCCGGGCAAGGCCGCGTGGTGGGACAAGGTGCCGTCGAAATTCGAAGGCTGGGGCGAGAATCGTTTTCGCGACGCCGGCTTTCGCGCGGTGCCCGGCGCCATCGTGCGCCGCTCGGCCTTCATCGCCAAGAACGTCGTCCTGATGCCGTCCTTCGTCAATCTCGGCGCCTATGTCGATGAGAGCACGATGATCGACACCTGGTCGACGGTCGGCTCCTGCGCCCAGATCGGCAAGCGCGTGCACATTTCCGGCGGCGTCGGCATCGGCGGCGTGCTGGAGCCGCTGCAGGCCGAGCCCGTGATCGTCGAGGACG
>JBAUUA010000306.1:0-1661 GCA_049582465.1 Bradyrhizobium sp.
ATGACGGCGCTGGAAAACCTGATGGTGGCGCAGCACAACGCGCTGATGCGGGCCTCCGGCCTTACCTTTCTCGGCCTGATCGGCGCGCCGTCCTGGCGCGTGGCGGAAAAGCGTGCGATCGATCAGGCGACGCGGTGGCTGAAGCGCATCGGGCTCATCGACCGCGCCGATGAGGCCGCCGGCAATCTGCCCTATGGCGATCAGCGCCGCCTCGAAATCGCGCGCGCGATGTGCACCGAGCCCGCGCTGCTCTGCCTCGACGAGCCCGCCGCCGGCCTGAACGCGCGCGAAAGCGCTGGCTTGAGCGAATTGCTGCTCTCGATCCGCGATGATCATGGCGCCTCGATCCTGTTGATCGAGCACGACATGAGCGTGGTGATGGAAATTTCGGACCACGTCGTGGTGATGGATTACGGCCTCAAGATCGCCGAGGGGTCGCCGCAACAGGTCCGCGACGACCCCAAGGTGATCGCGGCCTATCTCGGCGCCGATGAGGAAGAAGCGATCGCCGTGATGGAGAGCGGAACGTGAGTGCGCCCCGCGCCGCACCCCTGCTCGCGATCCGCGGCCTTCGGGCGGCCTATGGCAAGATCGAGGCCTTGAAGGGCGTCGATCTCGAGATCAGCCCCGGCGAGATCGTCGCGCTGATCGGGTCCAACGGCGCGGGCAAATCGACGCTGATGATGACCATCTTCGGCAAGCCCCGCGCCCGCGCCGGCCGGATCCTGTTCGACGGCCGCGACATCACCGGGGTGCCGACCCACGAGATCGCGCGGCTGCGCATCGCGCAATCGCCGGAAGGCCGCCGGATTTTCCCGCGCATGAGCGTCGGCGAAAACCTGCAGATGGGCGCCGATGCGACCGACTGCAGCGAGGCCGAGCGCGAAGCCGGGCTCGAACGCGTGTTCGCGCTGTTCCCCCGGCTGAAGGAGCGCATGACCCAGCGCGGCGGCACCCTGTCCGGCGGCGAGCAGCAGATGCTGGCGATCGGGCGCGCGCTGATGAGCCGCCCTCGCCTGTTGATGCTGGACGAGCCTTCGCTGGGGCTCGCCCCCCTGATCGCGCGCCAGATTTTCGACGCAATCCGCACCCTGAACCGGCAGGACGGCCTCACCGTGCTGATCGTCGAGCAGAACGCCAATCATGCGCTGCGGCTTGCCCACCGCGGCTATGTCATGGTCAACGGCCTGATTACGCTGGCAGGAACCGGCACCGAGCTGCTGCAGCGCCCGGAAATCCGCGCCGCCTATCTGGAAGGCGGCCGGCGGGGGTGAATCTCGGCGGCGAAGTGCCGCGCTGCCTGAAAATTGCCGATGACTTCACGGTAAATTCAGCCGACAATGACCGCGATTTTCGACCCCGGCTCGCCCGGCTTCCCGTAGCGATCTACCCGCGAGGACACCTCATGACATCATTGAAACTGATCGGCCTGGCGTTCGGCGCCTCCCTGGCGCTGTCGACGGCCGCCTTTGCGCAGGACATCACCATCGCCGTGGCGGGCCCGATGACAGGCGGCGAATCCGCGTTCGGCCGGCAGTTGAAGAACGGCGCCGACATGGCGATCGCCGATCTCAATGCCGCCGGCGGCCTGCTCGGCAAGAAACTGGCGCTGGATGTCGAGGACGACGCCTGCGATCCCAAGCAGGCGCGCTCGGTCGCGG
>JBAUUA010000307.1:0-9167 GCA_049582465.1 Bradyrhizobium sp.
CTTCACAGCCGGTCCGGCATGGGATCCGTGCACGGGCCTCGGTTCACCGATCGCCCCGCAACTGATCCGGGCGGTCAATCCGGGCTCGTCCATCGCGGCTGCCAGAAAGAAAGTCGCTGCGCTGAGACAATAGACCCGCATCGCGCGCGGCACAGGGATCGGATGTTTTCGGGACTCCGAACGCCGATCCCTGGAGCCTGATTGGTTCTGATTGAATCATCCCCGTTGCTGGACGCAAGCCAACCGAAATCCACTTCAGCGGGTCGCGCGACCACGCGCCCGATGACAGGCTGCGCGCCGTCTCGATGCTGAACTGAAATTTCCTAGATTTGCGCGGCGACTTTTTCCAGGCCGATCAGGCGGGCGAGCGAGCGCACTTCCTGCTTCTGGTCTTCGCGCAGCTGGAACAGCAGCGGCATCGCCGCGGATTTCAGCTGCTGCACTTCGGCGGCGTCGGGATCGATCGGCGGCACGCCGCTGGGGCGCTGATCGCCGCGGCGGCTGGCGTGAATCTTCCGGGCCACGGCGCGCAACGCGGTTTCCACCGCCGGCCAGTAATATTCCTGGTCGGAGGAAAGCCGCAGTCGTTCCTTGATGCCGGCGATCTGTTCGTCGCTGAGCAGCGTGTAGGCCTTCTGCAGGGCCGGCTTGGCGGCGACAGCCTTCGGCTTCGGCGGCGCTCCCTGCGCCTGTGGCTCCGCCATCGGGGCGGCGAGCTTCGGCATCTCGATGTCCGTGGGCGCGGCGGACGCATAGGCTTGGCGCAGCGGCTCGCTCAGGCTTGCGGTCTGCTGCGGATCGAACGAGGCCAGCGCCAGCCGGGTAACCGTGAGCTTGTCCTGCTTGCTCTCCCGGTTCGCGACCGGATTGTTGTTGGCGAGGGGGGAAGCCATATCCGCCCGGGCGGAAGGCACACTGTCACGGCCGAGAATGCTGGTGGCGGCCGCGCCGGCAACGAGGAGACAGGCCAGCGCGATGATGGTGATAGCTTTGGTCAAGCAACTCTCCGTTCCGGGCCGTCAACCCTGATCACTTTGCCGACAACTTGGCATTAATTAAGGCTTAGCCAAGAAACTGCCGCGGCAGTGAAAAATCGTTAGTTTTATCAATGCGTTATGCCGGGATAAATCAGGCCGCGACCGTAAGGTCGTAGGCCTCCTGGATATCGGCGACGATGTCGGAGGCTTCCCACAGCGCATCCGGCGCGACCGAGCGCAGGCTGATGGTCCAATTGCCCTTGCGGGTGCGGGGCATGCGGACGATGTCGAATTCGACGTTGCGGCACAGCGGGTGCCGGTCGAGCGCACGGGCGACCCGGTATTTGATCTCGTCGATGGTGGCAGGGGTTTTCGCAAAGAGCGTCTCGGAATCCATATCGCATCCCCTCGAACCGCGGTCTGGCAGACCGGCCCGCCGCGAGAGGCAGGTCCCGGCCTTGGACCGGATTCTTGGGGCGGGATAGTTAACGACGGGTTAAGAGCGCGACTTTATTGCGGTTCGCCCGCCGCCGGCGCTTCCCCGCACTCCGTCATGCCCGGGGCTGGTCCCGGCCATGACGCAAACCGGATCCGAACGGAGCCGGCTTAGTCGCGGACCACGCGCACCGCGCCGCGGGCGGCGCTGGTGGTCAGCGCTGCATAGGCCTTCAGCGCCATCGACACCTTACGGGTTCGCTTCGCCGGCTTCCACGCCTCGGCCTTGCGGCCCAGCATGGCCTGCCGGCGTTGCGCCAGGACGGTGTCGTCGACCAGCAGGCTGATCGACCGCGCCGGAATGTCGATCTGAATGCGGTCGCCCTCCTCGACCAGTCCGATCAGGCCGCCTTCCGCCGCTTCCGGCGAGATATGCCCGATCGAAAGCCCCGAGGATCCGCCGGAAAAGCGGCCGTCGGTGATCAGGGCGCAGACTTTTCCGAGCCCCTTCGACTTGAGGTAGCTGGTCGGGTACAGCATCTCCTGCATGCCGGGCCCACCGCGCGGTCCCTCGTAGCGGACCACGACGACGTCGCCCGCCTTGATCTTGCCGCCGAGGATGCCTTCGACGGCGGCGTCCTGGCTTTCGAAGATCCGCGCCGGCCCCTCGAACTTCAGGATGCTTTCGTCGACACCGGCGGTCTTCACGATGCAGCCGTCCGCCGCGAGATTGCCGGTCAGCACCGCGAGGCCGCCGTCCTTCGAGAAGGCATGATCGATGTCGCGGATGCAGCCCGTGGCGCGATCGGTATCGACATCCTCGAAGCGGCGCTCCTGGCTGAACGCGACCTGGGTCGGCACGTTGCCGGGCGCCGCCTTGAAGAAGGTGCGGACGCTCTCGCTTTTGGTCCGCTTGATATCCCAGCGGTTCAGCGCGTCGTCGATCGACCTGGAATGCACCATCGGCAGCCCGCGATTGAGCAGATTGGCGCGATCGAGCTCGCCGAGAATGGCCATCACGCCGCCGGCACGGTGAACGTCCTCGAGATGCACGTCCGGCACTGAGGGCGCCACCTTGCACAGCACCGGCACCCGGCGCGATAGCCGGTCGATGTCCTGCATGGTGAATGGTATTTCGCCTTCATAGGCGGCCGCGAGCAGATGCAGCACCGTGTTGGTCGAGCCGCCCATCGCGATATCCAGCGTCATGGCGTTCTCGAACGCCTTGAAGCTCGCGATGGTGCGCGGCAGCGCGGTCGTGTCATCCTGTTCGTAGTAGCGGCGCGCCAGATCGACGATCAGGTGACCGGCTTCGACGAACAGCCCCTTGCGGTCGGCATGCGTCGCCAGCACCGAGCCGTTGCCGGGCAGCGCCAGGCCGAGCGCCTCGGTCAGGCAGTTCATGGAATTGGCCGTGAACATGCCCGAGCATGAGCCGCAGGTCGGACAGGCCGAGCGTTCGATCACCTCGACATCGGCGTCGCTGACGGTGGAATCGGCGGCCGCGACCATGGCGTCGATCAGGTCGACCGAGCGGATCTTGCCCTTGAGATTGACCTTGCCGGATTCCATCGGGCCGCCCGAGACGAACACGGTCGGAATGTTGATCCGCAACGCCGCCATCAGCATGCCCGGCGTGATCTTGTCGCAGTTGGAGATGCACACCATGGCGTCGGCGCAATGGGCGTTGACCATGTACTCGACGCTGTCGGCGATGATCTCGCGCGACGGCAGGCTGTAGAGCATGCCGTCGTGCCCCATGGCGATGCCGTCGTCGACCGCGATGGTGTTGAACTCCTTGGCGACGCCGCCGGCCTTCTCGATTTCGCGCGCGACCAGTTGGCCTAAGTCCTTGAGATGGACGTGCCCGGGCACGAACTGGGTGAACGAATTGACCACGGCAATGATCGGCTTGCCGAAATCCTCGTTCTTCATGCCGGTGGCCCGCCACAGGCCGCGGGCGCCCGCCATGTTGCGGCCGTGGGTGGTGGTCCTGGAGCGGTAGGCGGGCATGGTCTGTCCTCTGGAGGTCGGAGTCTGAAGTTGGACGGGTTCTAGCGGCGTGACCGGCCGCTTGAAAGCGCTTTGTCGCAGGGGCGCTATGCTATCGGGATTTTGCGGCGCGGTATTCGGCGATGGTGCGCGCGACCATCTCGTCGACCGGCAGCACTTCGGTGACGCCCGACGTCGAATGCCCCGCGCTCCAGATGTCGCGCCAGCGCGCCGGGCGGCGCTCGCGGGCACCGATGTCGATATCCTCCGCGATGTCGATGGCGCCGCGCTGCGGCAGGTTTTCCGGGTCGAGGCCGGCGGCCGCGATCGAGGGCCGCAGCATGTTGGTCTGCAAGCCGGTGAAAGCCGTGGTCAAAAGGATATCGTCGGCGCTGCTCTTGACCAGCATCGCCTTGTATCCGGGGTCGGCCATGCTCTCTTCCGTGGCGATGAACTTGGTGCCCATGTAAGCGAGATCGCAGCCGAGCGCCTCGGCCGCCCGCAAGCTGTGGCCGTCGCCGATGCCGCCCGCCAGCACGACCGGTCCATCGAAGAACGCGCGCACGGCGCGGACGAACACGAACGGGTTGAACCAGCCGGTCTGACCGCCCGCCCCCGCCGTCAGCAGCACCAGCCCGTCCGCGCCGGCCGCGACCGCGCGCTCGGCGTGGCGAATGCTGGCGACGTCGGCGAAAACAAGCGCGCCGATATCGTGCAGCGGCCCCAGCACCGGCGCCGGCGATCCGACCGAGGTGATGACGAGCTCCGGCCGGTGCCGCAGCAGCACCTGCAGATCCGCCTCCAGCCGCGCATTCGACCGGTGCACGATCAGGTTCGGACAGACCGGCGCGGCGGGCTTTCCGCTCGCGTCCGAAGATTGCTGCAACCGGCCTTCGATCTCGCCGAGCCAGCCATCGAGCTGTTCGGGGCTGCGGCAATTCACCGTCGGGAACGCGCCAATCACGCCGTTGCGGCACGCCGCCACCACGAGATCGACGCCCGAGACCAGGAACATCGGTGCGGCGATCAGCGGCAGTCTGAGGCGGTCGCGAAAACGCGCGAGAGGGTCGGGCGAAGTCGAGGTCGTGAGTTCCGGTGCCATGATGTTTGTCGTTCCACGCCTTCAATTCGTCGCGCTGGTGTTGCCGCAATAGTGGCACGTCCGCAGGCCGCGTGAGAAGCCCCCGAAGACCATCAGCCGTCATTGCGAGGAGCACTTGCGACGAAGCAATCCACGGTGCGGCGTGCTGCCCGATGGATTGCTTCGCTTCGCTCGCAATGACGGTTGATGGATCTGGGTTGCTTTCTGATTCATCTGGTTTCCGGACATCAGACAGCGAGGACATGCATCCGCATTGCCGCGGCGCGCTGCGCCCGGGTTTTGCGTAGGATCGCCGCCCTCGAAAACACCGAGAGGGCGCAGGGAAAGCCGGATGCGCGCTGCACCCGCGGTCTCGTGTGCAAAGGAAGACAGAAAAACGCACACGAGCATACAGGTTCAGCGGAGGCAATCCGGCTTTCCCTGCGCGATGGGTTACGGCTTACTCCGCGCTCTCCCTGGTGACCGGGCTTTCTTGCCACCATCGCCCGCTAGAAGTTTTGCTTCCCGCGAACTTGACGCCAGCGTCGGGGCGCCAGGACCACACGGCTTCACCGTCCGCGCCGCCCGCGCTCGTCTGTCGCAAGGCTTCGCGTCCACCGCATCCCACCGCGCGTTCGTGACGATCGCGAGCCGCCCCTCTCATCGGGTGAGACGGGCGGAGTCATGCCGGTGATTTGCGCGACATGTGAAGCGGAATATTTTTGCGCGAGGGGCTGGACAGGATTCGAGTGATTTGCCCGTCGGGTTGTTTTGTCGCAGCCCGGATACAAGATTGCACTTGCGTGCGGCGCGAAGCAGTTTCCCGGACCGGGTCTACACGCGGCAATCCATCACTTATTTTCAGGGTCGACACCAGCGGATTACGCCTTCGGCTAGTCCGCCCTACGAACTGCGGCAATTCACGGTCGGGACGCGCCAGAGGATCGGCGCTGTTCCGGTCCGACGAGGTTTGCAGTTCCGCACTCCGATTTCGATGTGCTAGCGTTCCCGCAACATTGGCACGACAGAAGCCAAAGCAAAACAGGTGGGAGGATGATAATGAGCAATCCGCTCTATGCGTTTCCGACGGCATGCGAGCAGACCCTGCGGGCGCTGGCGCGCTATCCGTCGCGGACGGCCTTCGCCTGGCCGGGCGGATCGATCACCTATGCCGGCGCCACCGAACTGATCGGGCGCATGCAGAAGGTATTCATGCGGCTTGGCCTTGCGCCCGGGGCGCGCGTCGCCTTCCTCACCGCCAACCGCGCCGACAGCTGGTGCGCCGGCGTTGCCGCGCAATTGTCGCGGCTTGCGATCACCTGGCTGCATCCGCTGGGCTCGCTCGAGGACCAGCTGTTCCAGATCGAGGATTCCGACGCCGAGATATTGGTGATCGACACCGACACCTTCCGCGATCGCGGCGGCGAACTTGCCGCCAAATCCCCCAACCTGAAGACCGTGTTCACGCTCGGCCCCGCCAGCTACGGCGCCGATCTCCTCGCCGCGGTTGAGAACGCAGGCACAGCCAGCCCGCGCTGCCTCGCCGGCCCCGACGATATCTCGACGCTGAATTACACTGGCGGCACCACGGGCAAATCCAAAGGCGCGCTGCGCTATCATCGCGAGGCCAGCGGTTTCGCCGGCGCCATCCTGGCAGACTTCGAGATTCCCGACACTCCGCGCTATCTCACGGTGGCGCCGATCAGCCATGTCGCCGGCACCAAGGTGCTGCCGGCGCTGATGCGCGGCGGCACCGTGCACATGCTCAAAGGTTTCGATCCCGAGGCGGTATTGAAGACCATCGAGCGCGAGCGCATCAATTTCACGCTGTTCGTGCCGACCATGATCTATGTGCTTTTGGATCATCCCGCGCTCGAGCGGACCGATCTGTCCTCGCTCGAACTCCTGCTTTACGGCGCATCCGCGATGTCGCCGAGCCGGCTGGTCGAGGGCATCGAGCGGATCGGCCCGGTGTTCTCGCAGCTCTACGGCCAGACCGAATGCTATCCGGTCTCGGTGCTGCGCAAGGCGGACCATGATCCGAAGACGCCGGAGCTGTTCCTGTCCTGCGGTTTCCCGATCGCCGCCTGCGAGGTGAAGATCCTCGACGACAACGACCGCGAAGTCGCCACCGGCGAGCCCGGCGAGATCTGCGTGCGCGCGCCGCATGTGATGGCCGAATACTGGAAGCGCCCCGAACAGACCGCCGAAACCCTGAAGAACGGCTGGCTGCACACCGGCGACATCGCGCGATCAGACGAGCGCGGCTACATGTTCATCCTCGACCGCAAGAAGGACATGATCGTCTCCGGCGGCTTCAACATCTTCCCGCGCGAGGTCGAGGACGTGCTGTCGCAGCACGTCGACGTCGCGATGGTCGCCGTGGTCGGCGTGCCCGACGACAAATGGGGCGAGGCCGTCACCGCGATCGTGGTGGCGCGCGAGGGCACGCGGCCGAACGCGGAGGAACTGATCAACCTCGTCAAAGCGCGAAAAGGTTCGGCGCACGCGCCAAAACAGATAAAATTCGTCACGGAGCTGCCGATGACCGGCGTCGGCAAGGTCGACAAGAAGTTGCTGAAGGCAGGCTTCTGGACCGGCCGCGACCGCATGGTGGGATAGAGCATGATGAGTTCTGGTTAGATCAATCGGGCTCTGGTCACCTCTCCCGTAGGGAGAGTTCGGCGCATAGCGCCGGGTGAGGGGTTACGCTCCCTCGTCAGAGCTGTGGCCCCTCACCCGATTTGTTGCGCAAATCGACCTCTCCCCGGTGGGGAGAGGTGATCGGAACGCGAACGGCTCGATTCAATCAAAATTCATCCCACTCTAGCTGAGCCAGAACATTTCCAGTTCATTGGCTTCATCCTTCGAGACGCGCGAAGCCTGTCATTGGCCGCGCGTCTCCGGACGATGCTTCGCATCGCCGGGAGAACCACGAGGCCGGGACGCTCAGTCCACCGGCTGCGGATAGTTGCGGATGTCGGCGGCGACCTGCGGGAATTGCGCGGTCAAAAGATCCGGCTTGCCGAGTTCGACGTCGGCCGGAATCACGCCCGGCCACTCGGTGCTGGCGCCGAGGAACCAGCGCTTCTGGCCGATGATGCGCGCGGTGTGAAAGGTGTTGCCGGGAATCAGAAGCTGCACGCGGTGGCCGGCGCGCAGGTCCGGTCCGACGATGACGTGCTCGCCCTGCCCGCGCAGCAGCAGCACCTCGATCGGATCGCCGAGGTAATAATGATAGAGCTGATCGTTGCGGATCCGGTGCAGCCGCACCGGCGCCTGCGGGGTCACCATGAAGTACAGCGCCGATCCCAGCGGACGGCCGTCGGCGAACGGCGCCGGCAATCCGCCGGGCGCGATCTCTTGCTTGGCGCGATAGGTTTCGCGGACGAAGCCGCAGGTGGCGTTCGGCTCCAGCTCCAGCAATTTCAGAACATCGTCCGGCGTCATGTCATTGATCATCGCGCTGCCTTTATCCCCTGCCGTTTCCGCGGCACCGACGGTCGCGGGGATGCCCGAACCGAGCAAGGCGCCGCATGCCCACGCGGCCTGCTTCAGAAGCCGGCGCCGCCCGGAGCCATTGCCGTCACCATGCTGCCGCACTGATTTTTCTCCGTTGCCGGTAATGCGGCACTGTCGCGTGTAAACGGCAAATCAGCAAGCCGCAACGCTCAAGCTTTACGAAACGGCCAATAACTGGGTTAACAGGACTTGCTTCAATGACGGGCGATTTGGACTCTCACCCCAAGAGCTGATCGAGCCGGTCGCGCAGCTGGTCCTGGTGATAGGGCTTTGCCAGCCGCGGCAGATCGAGCTGGGCGCCCTCGGGCAGTTCGGCATAACCGGTCGCCAGCAGGATCGGCAATGACGGCCGCAGTTTGCGCGAGGCGGCTGCGAGTTCGATGCCGGTCATCCCGGGCATCACGTGGTCGGTCATCATCAGGTCGAGCGGCTGGCCGCTCCTGATGATGTCGAGCGCATGCAGGCCGGAGCTGGCGCCGATCACGTGGTGGCCGAGGTCTTCCAGCATTTCCATGGTCGACAGCGCGATCAGGGGATCGTCGTCGACGAACAGGATCACCGCCGAGCGGTTGACCTTCTGCGACTTCGGCGCCGGGCCTTCCACCTCGGGAACGGCGGTCGCGACGGGAAGGATCAGCGTCGCGGTGGTGCCCTCTGCCACCGTGCTGGACAGCTGCAGCGCGCCGCCGAGCTGCACCGCGAGCCCGTGCACCATCGACAGGCCGAGGCCGGTGCCCTTGCCGAGCGGCTTCGAGGAGAAGAACGGCTCGACCGCACGCTTCAGGATTTCCGGCGTCATGCCCTTGCCGGTATCGACCACCGACAGTTTCAAATAGCGGCCGGGCTTGAGCGCCGGATCGCTGCTGGCCTGGCATTCACAGACCCGGATGTCGATCGCGCCGCCGTCCGGCATGGCGTCGCGCGCGTTGATCGCGAGGTTGAGAATGGCGAGCTCGAGCTGGTTGGCGTCGACGCGCGCCGGCGGCAAGGCTTCCGGCAGATCGAGCCGCAGCCCGACACGCGGGCCCAGCGACCGTTCCAGAAGATCGATCATGCCCTGGATCAGGCCGCGCAGGTCGACCGGCACGGCGCGCAGGTCCTGCCGGCGCGCGAACGCCAGGAGCCGCTGCGTCAGCGATGCGCCGCGCTCGGCGCCCTGC
>JBAUUA010000308.1:0-2618 GCA_049582465.1 Bradyrhizobium sp.
CCCCGCGAATTCCAGCCTACCCCTTCAGCCTCGCCATCGCGACGCCGTCGCGCGCGAGCTGGTCGGCGCGCTCGTTCTCGTCGTGGCCGGCGTGGCCCTTGACCCAGTGCCAGCGGACTTCGTGCGATTTCAGCGCGGCATCGAGCCGCTGCCACAGTTCGACGTTCTTGACCGGCTTCTTGTCCGCGGTGCGCCAGCCGTTCCGCTTCCAGCCATGGATCCAGCCGGTGATGCCCTGACGAACATACTGGCTGTCGGTGTAGAGATCGACGGTGCAGGGTTTTTTCAGGGCTTCCAGCGCCGAGATCGCCGCCATCAGCTCCATGCGGTTGTTGGTGGTATGCGCCTCGCCGCCCTTCAATTCCTTTTCGACATCGCCGAATTTGAGGATCGCGCCCCAGCCGCCGGGCCCGGGATTTCCCGAGCAGGCGCCGTCGGTGTGAATGATGACGGTCGGAAGCGAACTCACGCCACCAGCCCCGAGGCCGCGACGCCATAGTCGCGCATGCTGGCCACGCTCTGCTGAAAGCGCAGCTTGCGGACATATTCCAGCGGATCCTTCGGACGCACCAGGGCGCCCGGCGGCACGTTGAGGAAATCCACCAGCCGCGTCAGCAGAAAGCGCAGCGCGGCGCCGCGCGCCAGCAGCGGCAGCGCGTTCTCCTCGGCTTCGGACAATTTGCGCTCGCGGCCATAGGCGTTGAGAAACGCCCGCGCCTTGGTGACGTTGAACGAACAATCGCTCTCGAAGCACCAGGCATTGAGGCAGATCGCCACGTCATAGGCCAGCATGTCGTTGCAGGCGAAGGTGAAATCGATGATGCCGGAGAGCTTTTCACCGAGGAAGAACACATTGTCGGGAAACAGGTCGGCGTGGATCACGCCGATCGGCAGATTCTTCGGCCAGACGCCGCCCTCGAGATGATCGAGCTCGGCTGCGATGAAGGCACTCAATCCCGGCTGCAATTCGTCGGCGCGCGAGGCGGCTTGTTCGAACAGCGGCCGCCAGCCGGACACCGACAGCGCATTGGCGCGCGCCATCGGGAAATCGCGCCCGGCCAGATGCATGCGCGCCAGCGCCTGGCCGACACCGGCGCAATGCGCGGCGCTGGGCTTGCGCGGCCAGATGCCTTCCAGGAAGCTGATGATGGCCGCGGGCCGCCCGGCCAGCGTGCTGAGCGCCTCGCCGCTTCGGTTCTTGACCGGCAGCGGACAACTGATCCCGCGCGACGCGAGATGCGTCATCAGCGCGAGAAAGAACGGCAGGTCGTTCTTGGCGACGCGCTTTTCGTACAGCGTCAGGATGAAGTAGCCGGCGGAGCTGTGCAGCAGGAAGTTGGAATTCTCCACGCCCTCGGCGATGCCCTTGTAGGACAAGAGTTCGCCGAGATCGTAGGATTTGAGGAATTCCGCAAGCTCTTCGGCGGCGACGTCGGTGTAAACCGCCATCGCGATTACTCGGCGGCGTCGGGCCGCAGCGAACGCGGCAGCGGAAAGAATTCGTTCTCTTCCGCGGCCGAGACCGTCTCCACCTGCAAGTCGTAACGTTCGGCGAACGCGCCCATGATCTCCTCGACGATCACTTCCGGCGCCGAGGCGCCCGCGGTGATGCCGAGGCTCTTGATGCCTTCGAAGCGCGACCAGTCGATATCGCCGGCACGCTGCGCCAGGACGGCGATCGGGCAGCCCTCGCGCTCGGCGACTTCGCGCAGCCGCTGCGAGTTCGACGAGTTCGGCGCGCCGACCACGATCAGGGCATCGACCACCGGCGCCACCTTCTTGACCGCGAGCTGGCGATTGGTGGTGGCGTAGCAGATGTCTTCCTTGTGCGGGCCGGAGATGTTGGGGAAGCGCTCCTTCAGCATCGCGACGATCTCGGCGGTGTCGTCGATCGACAGCGTCGTCTGGGTCACGAAGGCGAGGTTGTTGGGATCCTTCGGGGTGAAGGTCTTGGCGTCTTCGGCGGTCTCGATCAGCGTCACCGCGCCGGGCGGCAGCTGCCCGAGGGTCCCCACCACTTCCGGGTGATGGGAATGCCCGATCAGCAGGATCTCCCGGCCGCGCTTGAAATGGATCGCCGCCTCCCGGTGCACCTTGGTGACCAGCGGGCAGGTCGCGTCCAGCGAAAAGAAATTACGCGTCTTGGCCTCGGCCGGGACCGATTTCGGAACCCCATGGGCCGAGAACACCACCGGCGCGTCGGTATTGTCGGGGATTTCAGCCAGCTCCTCGACGAAAATCGCGCCCTTGGTCTTCAGGCTGTCCACGACATAGCGGTTGTGGACGATCTCGTGGCGGACATAGACCGGGGCGCCGTAGATCGTTAGCGCCCGTTCCACGGTATCGATTGCCCGCACCACCCCGGCGCAGAAGCCACGGGGAGAACAAAGCACGATCTTCAGGGGTGGTTTGGCCTGCATGGGAGCAATTTCCGTCCGAATCACCCCTCGCCGCCGGGCAGGGAACGGTCAATTCGGATAAGGACTTGGGACTGCTTTCGGGCGCTGTCAAGACCGTTTAGCAAACCATTGCGGAGTTAGCCCCGGACGGCTTATATAGGGCGTAATTCCCGTCATCGCTGATGACCACGGCTTCGCCCCCCAGGGGTGGGCGAAGCG
>JBAUUA010000309.1:0-2716 GCA_049582465.1 Bradyrhizobium sp.
TCTGCGTTGTTCTGCTGTTTTTCGTTGGGAAGTAACAGGTCGGAAAGCCGCCGCAAACGCCCCGGGGGTGCTCGGCGCCCGCGACTTTCAAGTGGAAAGACCAGTTCAAGCCGCGCCCGTGCAGGAATCGTGAAGGGATTCCCGCTTGGCGTGAGCCCCGTTAACCAACCGATTTAGTTTAGGATCTTTCTTCAAAAACGAACGACTGCCGAGGCTTGACTGTAGGAACAAAATGAGAACAATGTTCCGCATATGTTCACGTATCGTGGAGGCGGACATGTTGAAGATCTTTGTCGAGGAAGCGGCCGCACTGGCATCGATTGCGCTGTTTGTGGGGATGATCGCGGTCTGGGCGCAGCTCATCCCCCAGCTCTGAAATAGGACCCTGGAACCGGCCTTGGGCGCGAGCATGCGCACCCCTGGGGAAAAGCCGGATGGCGGCCGCAAATCGCGCCTCGGACATGGACACCGTAGGCTCCAGGCACCACCATTGAGGGGCGAGTCGGCCGCACCGGCGGCTTCGCGTCCCCTCAAGCCTGATCGACCGAGTTCATGACCTCAAAACCTGCGGCAGCCATGTCCAATGCCGGATTTGTCCATCTCCACGTCCATTCGGCCTATTCGCTGCTGAAGGGGTCGATCAAGATCGCCAAGCTCGGCGAACTGGCAAAAGCCGACCGCCAGCCGGCGCTGGCGCTGACCGATACCGACAACATGTTCGGGGCGCTGGAATTCTCCGACAAGATGGCCGGCTACGGCATCCAGCCGATCACCGGCCTGGAGCTCGCCATCGATTTCGGCGACCACGACCCCAACGCCCGCAATGCGCAGGCCTCGGCCGCCCCGTCGCGGATCGTGCTGCTGGCGGCGCGCGAGCGCGGCTATCGCAGCCTGATGCGGCTGAACTCCCGGGCATTTCTGGAAACACCCGTTCACCAGGCTCCGCACATCAAATTCGAATGGCTCGAGGGCTGCGCCGAGGACGTGATCGCGCTGACCGGCGGCCCCGACGGACCGATCTCGCTGGCGCTCGCCGCCGACCATGCTGGCCTTGCCGCATCGCGCTGCGACCGGCTGGCGAGCCTGTTCGGCGACCGCCTCTATGTCGAGCTGCAGCGCCACGGCATCGACAAGGAGCGCCGCGTCGAGGCCGGCCTGATCGATCTCGCCTACACCAAGGGCCTGCCGCTGGTGGCGACCAATGAGCCGTATTTCGCGGCCACCGACGATTACGAAGCCCATGACGCGCTGTTGTGCATCGCCGGCGGGCGCCTGATCGCCGAGACCGAGCGCGAGCAGCTGACGCCCGACCACCGCTTCAAGAGCCGCGCCGAAATGGCGGTGCTGTTCGCCGACGTGCCGGAGGCGCTGGCCTCCACGGTCGAGATCGCCGAGCGCTGCTCGTTCCGCCCGCTCACCCGCAAGCCGATCCTGCCGCGCTTCACCGTGGGTGCCTCCGCCAATAGCGCCGACGCGGTCAGCGAAGAAGCCGCGGAGTTGCGTCGGCAGGCCGAGGAGGGGCTGACCAACCGGCTCAAGGTTCACGGCCTGTCGCAGGGAACCACCGAGGAAGACTATCGCGCGCGGCTCGCCTTCGAGCTCGATGTCATCACCCGCATGCAGTATCCGGGCTACTTCCTGATCGTCGCCGACTTCATCAAATGGGCCAAGGCGCAAGGCATTCCGGTCGGACCGGGCCGCGGCTCCGGCGCGGGCTCGCTGGTTGCCTATGCGCTGACCATCACCGATCTCGATCCGATCCGCTTCGGCCTGCTGTTCGAGCGCTTCCTCAATCCGGAACGCGTCTCGATGCCCGACTTCGACATCGATTTCTGCCAGGACCGCCGCGGCGAGGTGATCGATTACGTGCAGCAGCGCTACGGCCGCGACCAGGTGGCCCAGATCATCACCTTCGGTACCTTGCAGGCGCGCGGCGTGCTGCGCGACGTCGGGCGCGTGCTGCAGATGCCCTATGGCCAGGTCGACAAGCTGACGAAGCTGGTGCCGCAAAATCCGGCGGCTCCGGTGACGCTGGCGGCCGCGATCGAGAGCGAACCCAAGCTGCAGGCGTTCCGGGACGAGGATCCGGTGGTGGCGCGCGCCTTCGACATCGCCCAGCGCCTGGAGGGCCTGACCCGGCACGCCTCCACCCATGCCGCCGGCATCGTGATCGGCGACCGGCCCCTGAGCGAACTGGTGCCGCTCTATCGCGATCCCAAGTCCGACATGCCAGTGACCCAGTTCAACATGAAATGGGTCGAGCCCGCGGGCCTCGTTAAATTCGACTTCCTCGGACTGAAGACGCTGACGGTGCTCGACGTTGCCGTAAAACTGCTCAGGCAGCGCGGGGTCGAGGTCGATCTGACGACGCTGCCGCTCGACGATGCCAAGAGTTACCAGATGCTCGCCAGGGGCGACGTGGTCGGCGTGTTCCAGGTTGAAAGTCAGGGCATGCGGCGCGCGTTGGTCGACATGCGGCCCGACCGTTTCGAGGACATCATCGCGCTGGTGGCGCTGTATCGGCCCGGCCCGATGGCGAACATTCCGACCTATTGCGCCCGCAAGCAGGGCGACGAGGAGCCGGAATACCTCCATCCCATCCTCGAATCGATCCTGAAGGAGACCTTCGGCGTCATCATCTACCAGGAACAGGTGATGCAGATCGCCCAGGTGATGGCCGGCTATTCGCTCGGCGATGCCGACCTGTTGCGGCGCG
>JBAUUA010000310.1:0-1694 GCA_049582465.1 Bradyrhizobium sp.
TCACGGTCTATGAGCGCAACCGCGCCGACGACACCTTCGGCTTCGGCGTGGTGTTTTCCGATGCCACGCTGGACAATTTCGAGAAATACGACGCGCCGAGCTATCGCCGCATCACCGAACAGTTCGCCTATTGGGACGATATCGCCGTGCACTTCCGCGGCACCGTGCACCGGGTCGGCGGCAACGGCTTCTGCGGCTGCTCGCGCCGCACGCTGCTTTTGATTCTGCAGGAGCGGGCGCGCGAGCTCGGCGTCGCCCTGCTGTTCGAAGCCGACGTCGACGACGAAGCGCGCTTTGCCGACGCCGATCTGGTGGTGCTGGCCGACGGTATCAACAGCCGCTTCCGCGACAAATATATCGAGCATTTCCAGCCCGAGGTCGACCTTCGCTCCAACAAGTTCGCCTGGATGGGATCGACCCGGCCGCTCGATGCCTTCACCTTCATTTTCCAGGAAACCGAGTGGGGCCCGTTCATCGCCCACGCCTATCAATACGAAGTGGGACATTCGACCTGGATCTTCGAGACCGATCCCGAGACCTTCAAGCGCGCTGGGCTGGAGGGCCTCGACGAGCGGCAATCCGCCGACCGGATGGCCGGGATTTTCGACTGGTTCCTCGAAGGTCATCCGCTTCTGATCAACCGCTCGATGTGGCGTAATTTTCCGATGATCCGCAGCAAGCGCTGGGTCAAGGATAACATGGTGCTGCTGGGCGACGCCAAGGCGACCGCGCATTTCTCGATCGGCTCCGGCACCAAGCTCGCGATGGAAGACGCGATTGCGCTGGCGGACGCCATGCATCGCGCCCCAACGGTGGAAGCCGCGTTGCAGCAATATGAAACCGGTCGCCGTGAGGAGGTCGAGAAGACCCAGCATGCCGCCGACGTGTCGCTGGTGTGGTTCGAGCATGTCGACCGCTTCTGGGATTTCGACCCCGTGCAGTTCGCCTTCGGCGTCATGACCCGCGCCAAGGCGATCACCTATGACAATCTCACCTTGCGTGCACCCGATTTCGTCAGCGAGGTCGACAAGGCGTTCGCCAAACAGGTTCGCGCCAAGGGATTCGACGTCGATGTCGAGAAGCCGCTGGCGCCGATGTTCCAGCCGCTGCGGCTGCGCGAGATGACACTCGCCAATCGCGCGGTGGTGTCGCCGATGTGCATGTATTCGGCGAAAGAGGGCGTGCCGGGGGATTTTCACCTGGTGCATTACGGCTCGCGCGCCATCGGCAGCGCCGGCCTGATCTTTACCGAAATGGTCTGCGTCGGCCGCGACGCCCGCATCACGCCGGGCTGCGCCGGAATGTGGAACGACGAGCAGCAAGCCGCGTGGCGGCGCATCGTCGATTTCGTCCACGCCAATTCGGCCGCGAAGATCGCGCTCCAGCTCGGCCACGCCGGCCGCAAGGGCGCCACCAAACTGATGTGGGACGGCATGGATCGCCCCTTGGAAGAGGGCGGCTGGGACGTCATCTCGGCGTCGCCGATCCCGTATTTTCCCGACAGCCAGGTGCCGCGGGAGATGGATCGCGCCGCGATGGACGCGGTGAAGGCTTCGTTCGTTCAGGCCGCCGAGCGCGGCGAAGCCTGCGGCTTCGACATGCTGGAGCTGCACTGCGCCCACGGTTATCTGCTGGCGAGTTTTATTTCGCCGCTGACCAACGCGCGCGGCGACGAATATGGCGGCTCGCTCGCG
>JBAUUA010000311.1:0-6673 GCA_049582465.1 Bradyrhizobium sp.
TGATCAGCGTCATCAGGAACACCAGCAGATATGTCACCCAGACGATGGTCAGCCACAGATCGGCATACCATTCCGGCTCGGCATATTCCTTCGACTGCGTGACGCCGAGAAGATAGCCGGTGCCGGCAACGAGGATGAAGAAATTATAGCCGACAACGACGAACCACGGCGCCAGATCGCCGGCGAGGCGCACCCGGGACGTCTTCTGAACGACATAGAACGAGGTTGCGATCAGCACATTGCCGCCGAACGCAAAGATCACGGCCGAGGTGTGCAGCGGCCGCAGCCTGCCGAAACTGGTCCAAGGCAGATCGAAATTGAGCGCCGGCCAAGCCAGCTGTGATGCAATCAAGAGGCCGACGGTAAAACCGGCGATTCCCCAGAACATCGCCATGACCGAAGCAAACTTGATCGGGCCCATATTGTAGTTGGGCCGGCCATTGATTTCCTGCGCCGGCAGCGCGGCGGGGCGGTCGAAATACCGGTTGAGGATGACAAATACCGCCGCAAGACTGGCGGCGGCGCTAAGAGAGGCATGAAATGCGAAGGGCGCATCGACGGCTTTGGCCGCGGCGACCACGCAAAGAAAGGCGGTCACTGCAAATATCAGTGACAAGCCACTTTCGCCGATGGTCATGGTTTTGGAACTAGAGGCCTGGCTCATGCGGATTCTCTCTTGAGGACACGACTCAAACAATCACAGTCCCACCGGGCGGGATTTGATCGAGATCAACTAGGATTGATCCGTGAGGCGGATATCGAGCCCGAGAATCGTCTTTAGCGTTTTCAATCAACGACTTGACGAATGCGATTCGTTCGTAATACCGGCGATGAGAACCTGTGGACCGGAAGCATCGGTTCCTGGAACTACAGAAGCGTCACCCGCCGCTGCCGGAGCAATCCGCCAGCGCCTTGAGAACATCCCTGCGCGCGATGATCCCGGCCAGTCGACGCTCGTCATCGATCGCGGGGACGCTCCTGATGCGGTGATCGACCATGAGCTGGAGTACCCGGGTCAGTTTGGTGTCGGTACGAACATAGATGAATTCCGAAGTCATGACGTCGCCGACCGTCCGGCTCATCAGTTGCTCGTACGGCGGAATCATCTGGCTCGGCGTAAAGATGAAATTTTTCAGCAAGTCGAATTTGGTGACGATGCCGACGACCTGCCCGTCCTCTACGACCGGATAGGAGTTGAAATCGTCTTTTTCGAACATTTCGCTGAGGTCGCGCACTGTTCGTTCGCGCGTCACGGTCTTGGCTGCGCGCGTCATGTAGCCGGCTACGGTCTGTTCGAGAAACTTGTACAAGGCGCGGATCCCATCGATTAGGTGGTTAAGACGTTGGCCTCTAGTGCGACAGCAACACGCAGCGGGCGGACTGAGTGATGAGATGCTGCGTCATGCCACCGAGAATCATTTCGCGGAATCGCGAATGACCATAGGCACCCGCAACGACGAGTCCTGCGCCGAGATCGGCGGCAATTCCGTCCAGTTGCGCGTTCGCGTTCTGGTCTCCGTCCTTCTCCGCAACGCGTTCAGAGGCCGAAACGCCATGACGTGACAGCCAGGCACCGACATCGCGAACCCGCGATGCGGCCGTCGACCGGCTACCGCCTTCCTCCAGTATCTCTGCGACGGTGACGTTCTTGGCCTTGCGCAGCATGGGCAGGGCATCGGCGATCGCCCGCCTTGCCTCCGCGGTGTCCTTCCACGCCACCAGCACGCTTCGCAAATCGAGCCAATCGGCAGAATCGGGAACGATCAGCAGCGGCCGGCCCGCCTGCATCACGAGATCCTTCGGGCTGGCCACCGCCAACGGGTCCGAAAGTATCCCCCTGTCTCCACCGCTGACGATGATGTCGGCGCAACGCGCTTCCCGCAGGATGTAACGTGCAGGAAAGTCGATGGCGCTGCGCCATTCGACCTGCCCGGTCCGTTTCTTGACCGCCTCGCGAAATTGGCCTTCCAATTCTCCGATACGTTTTTTGATCGATGCCTGTCCCTGGTCGATCAGGTCCTGGGCCAGTTCGCCCGATGTGAAATAGAGCGGCGGAGTGAACTGTGACGCCGCGATCCCGACGATACCGGCGTCGAATCGCTCGGCGATCTGCCCCGCGGCTTCGAGACGCGCCTCGTTCGACTGGTCAAGCGCCAGGCTGACCATGACGGTCGCGTATGTCATCCGACTTCCTCCGTTGTCACGGAGTTGTTTTAGGGGCGGAATCGGAGCCCAGGATGAGATAGATCAAAGTACCTTCGAACTCGCCACGAGATTCACAAGAAGCCCAGGCGGCCCGAGATCGGGAAACGAAGCAGGCAGGTGGGATTTTAGACCCATCCAAACCGGCACGAAATTGTGAATCCCGCACCAAAGTTTGGGGTTCATGGGGCTTTTCGGACGTCAATCTGGTGTAGGATTGCCCGGCACGGGCTTGCCGGTTCGGACTGGCCGAGGCCGGGCAAAAGGAAGTGAAAGTCTACGCGTGGCTGGCATAACTCGATCGTCAAAAGAGCATTTTCAACTCCAAATGGAGGGTTTCGGCGTCGGAACCTGGGATCTCGACCTTTCCACGCGAGAGCTGGAATGGTCCGATACCACGCGAAGCCTGTTCGGCGTCGGCCGCGAGGAGCCCATATCCTACGAGCTGTTTCTTTCTCTGCTCGAACCGGGAGACAGCGAGCGCATCGACCGGGCCATCCGGAAGGTTGCCGAAACCGGTGGCAGTCTCGACATTTCCTTCAGGCTGCTCGGCAAGCCTAAGCTTGGGCAGTGGATTCGCGCCCGCGGCGGCCTGGTGAGGGACGAGGCCGGGGTCCCCCGCCATGTCAGCGGCATCGCGCTCGACATCGACGAGGAAAAGCAGCTCGAGGACGCGTTGAGAACGCGCGAGAGCCACTTGCGCTCGATCCTCGACACGGTGCCGGATGCGATGATCGTCATCAACGGTTACGGCATCATCCAGTTTTTCAGCACCGCGGCCGAGCGGCTGTTCGGCTACGCGGAAGAAGAGGCGATCGGCAAGAACGTCAGCGAACTGATGCCGATGCCGGACCGGGCGCGCCACGACGGTTATCTGGCGCGCTACCGGTCCACAGGCGAACGCCACATCATCGGCATCGGACGGATCGTGACCGGCAAGCGCAGGGATGGGACGACCTTTCCGATGCACCTGTCGATCGGCGAGATGCAGTCGGGCGGAGAGCCCTACTTCACGGGGTTCGTACGCGATCTGACCGAACACCAGCAAACCCAGGCACGGTTGCAGGAATTGCAATCCGAACTGGTTCATATCTCCCGCTTGAGCGCGATGGGCGAGATGGCGTCGGCGCTCGCGCACGAGCTCAATCAGCCGCTCGCCGCCATCAGCAACTACATGAAGGGGTCGCGGAGGCTGCTGGCGGGCAGCACCGATCCGAATACCGCGAAAATCGAAAACGCCATGGACCGCGCCGCCGAACAGGCGCTTCGCGCCGGCCAAATCATCCGGCGTCTTCGCGATTTTGTCTCCCGAGGCGAATCCGAAAAACGCGTCGAAAGCCTTTCGAAACTGATCGAGGAAGCCGGCGCGCTGGGCCTGGCCGGCGCCCGTGAGCAGAACATCCAGCTGCGCTTCCACCTCAATCCGGAGTTCGACCTGGTGCTGGCGGACCGGGTCCAGATCCAGCAGGTGCTGGTCAATCTGTTCCGCAATGCGCTGGAGGCGATGGCGCAGTCGCCGCGACGGGAGCTGATTGCCTCGAACAGCAAGGTCGGGGACGACATGATCGAGATTGAAGTGTCGGACACGGGGTCCGGATTCCACGACGACGTCAAGGCCAACCTGTTTCAAACCTTCTTTACGACAAAGGAAACCGGGATGGGGGTAGGACTTTCCATCAGCCGGTCGATCATCGAAGCCCATGGCGGCCGGATGTGGGCCGAAAGCAATGCTGCGGGAGGCGCGACTTTTCGCTTCACCTTGCCAGCAGCAGCGAACGAGAGTTGAAACATGCCGGATAGGGGAAGGGTCTACGTCATCGACGACGACGAGGCGATGCGGGATTCATTGAATTTCCTGCTCGACTCCGCCAACTACAAGGTCACGCTGTTCGAAACCGCCCTGGCGTTTCTCGATGCTCTCCCAGGCCTCGAATTCGGCTGCGTCGTTTCCGACGTGCGCATGCCGGGCCTTGACGGGATCGAGCTTCTGAAACGCATGAAGGCGGACCACAGCACGTTTCCAATCGTCATCATGACCGGACACGGCGACGTGCCGCTTGCCGTCGAAGCGATGAAACTGGGGGCGGTCGATTTTCTCGAGAAACCGTTCGAGGATGACCGCCTGGTCGCCATGATCGAGACGGCCATCAACCAGGCGGAGCCGGCCGCAAGGAGCGAGGCCCTGACCCAGGAGATCGCGGCGCGGATCGCATCGCTCAGCCCTCGCGAGCGCCAGGTCATGGACGGACTGGTCGCCGGGCTTTCCAACAAACTGATCGCCCGCGACTACGACATCAGCCCCCGCACCATTGAAGTCTACCGGGCGAACGTAATGACGAAAATGCAGGCCAACAGCCTCTCGGAGCTGGTGCGGCTGGCGATGCGCGCCGGCCTGCTGAACGATTGAGCTAAATCAAGCCGCAACCGTTTTCCGGCTGCTAGCCTGGCAAGATTATGGTCCAGACCAGCTCGAAAAAGGCGCCGGCTTTCGCGATGTCGTCACTAGCCAAACCAACGGTTTACGTGGTCGACGACGACGCGGACGTCCTTGGTTCGCTGCGATTCCTTCTTGAAACGGACGGCTTCGACGTCCGCACCTTCAGGAACGGAGCGTCGCTGCTGAATGCCGTGCGCTCGACCGGCGTCGACTGTTTCGTGATCGACTACAAGATGCCCGATATGAACGGCATCGACCTCGCCGGCAGGCTGCGAAACCGCGATATCGCCGCGCCGGTCATCCTGATTACCGGCTACCCCGACGAAAACATCTCGGCAAGAGCCGAGGCGGCAGGAGTCCGGCACGTCCTGATGAAACCCCTTTTGGATGAGAGCCTTGTCACGCGTATCCGCGGGGCCATCCAGGAAAGCGGCCCCGTCGAGGGCTGAGGCCGGAAGGCTGGGACCTCCGGAAATATACGTAGGTACTTCCCCTTAAGATATCTCGCGAAATTTCCAGCCTGCAAAATCCCCGATACCCATACGCCATCCGCCGCACAGGAGATGGCAAATGCTCACCCAATCGCTCAATACCCCGGTTATCGGCAACAAGGTCAGCCCCGTCGCCTACCCTGCCGCCGCGCCCGACCAGTTCGGCGCCGTCACCGGTCATGCCGGTCTGGTGGCAACGGAATTTTCCTACAAGAAGGATGAGGAAATCTACGGCGAGGATGAGCCCGCGGAATACGTCTACCAGGTGATTACGGGCGCGGTTCGCAGCTACAAGCTGCTTTCCGACGGCCGGCGCCAGATCGGCGCGTTCCATCTGCCCAGCGATGTCTTCGGCCTCGAATCGGGAACGAGCCACCGGCTGGCCGCCGAAGCGATTATCGATACCACCGTGCGGCTGGTGAAGCGCCGCAGCCTCGAACAGGCAGCCGGCGTCGATGTCCAGGTCGCACGCAAACTGTGGGCGATGACCGCCGGCGATCTGCGGCACGCGGAAGACCACATGCTGCTGCTCGGACGCAAGACCGCGATGGAGCGGGTCGCGACCTTCCTTCTGGAAATGGACGGCCGGCTCGCGGTTGCTGGCATGATGGCGCTGCCGATGTGCCGCCGGGATATCGGCGATTATCTCGGTCTGACGCTGGAAACCGTTTCGCGCGCGCTGTCGCAGCTCCACGGCCAGGGCATTCTCGGCTTCTCCGGTGCACGGCAGATCGTGCTCCGCAACCGCCAGAAGCTGCGCACGCTGGACGCCTGAGCGAGCCGAATTTCTCACATCATCTCCTTTCAAACGCCGGCCGTTGGCCGGCGTTTTCGTATTCCGCCCGGTTGGTTCGGACTCCGCCTCGTCTCCGGCATCACCAGCCAGATCATGACGAGGCCAAGGGCGGCCACGCCTGCCAACCCCGAGAAAGCAAAACTGCTGCCGAATCTGTCGCTGACGTAGCCGGCCAGCACGGTGCTGAGCGATGCGCCGATGCCGGTAGCGGTGCCGACGATGCCCTGCGCCAGATTGAAGTGACCGCTTCCGAATGCGACGTCGGCGACGATCAACGGCACCATGACGCTGAAGACCGCCGCGGTGACGCCGTCGAAGATCTGGACGGCAACCAGCAAATAGGGATCGCGAACGACCGCAAACAGCAGGCCGCGAATCGCCAGCGCGGCAAATCCCATCAGCAACAGCGGCCGCCGCCCCCACTCCTGCGCGAAGCTCCCGACCGACGGCGACACCAGCGCAACGATCGCCTGCGGAACGATGATGCAGGCGGCGATCAGCACCGGTGCCCACTGGCTCGACCGGGTCGTCACGACGCCCGCCATCAGCGGCAGCATCGCCGCATTGGCGAGTTGCAGCAGCAGCACGGAAGCCGCGAAAATCAGCAGGGGGCGCTGACACACCAGACTGAACACGCTCGTCGCACGGGCATCAGGCACTTCCCGCAGCACCGCGCCGTGCGCCCGGGCGACGTCGATCTCGCGCTCGCGGATCCGCGAAAGCGCAATCAAAGTGGGAAAGGCTAGG
>JBAUUA010000312.1:0-11594 GCA_049582465.1 Bradyrhizobium sp.
CGAGAAACAGGTTTTTCCAGGCGGTCGCCGGGCCCGGCCGCAGCGCATTCTGCTCCGGCGTGGCCTCGAAGGTCGCCCGGCGCTCGCGCACGATCTGCCAGGGCGGCAGGTCGCCCTGCACGCCCCCCGCCTTGCAGACATCCCGCCAGATCGCCTGGGCGAGCTCCTCGCGCGGCATGTCGACCAGCCGGTCGCCATTGCTGATGGTGACCGACAGGCGTTGCGGCAACGCGAACAGCCATTCCACCAGCCCGCCGACGACGCCGAGCAGCGGCGCCATGCCTTTGGGCGGATCGAAGCGGAAATGCGCGTTCACGATCGCGCGGAATTTGGTCGGCGTCTTCAGTCCCGGCAGCAGCGAGGCCGCAGGCCGCGGCGGAACGGCCATGATCACGGCGTCGTCGGGGCCGATGGCGACGGTGTCGCCGCCGAACTTCAATTCGCCTACGCTGCCCGAGGCCATGCCGAACTCGCGCAGCTCATGGCCGAACTGCACGCTGGCGCCCTTGTCCTGCAACAGCTTGACCGCGGGCTCGACCAGCACCGCGCTCAGGCCATCGCGCGCGATCAGCGGCCGGCAGGCCTGTCCGCCCGCCAGCAAGGTCTCGCGCACCACCGCGCCGGCCAGCCCCGCCGAGCCCTCCGGCGGGTCGACGTTGAGCGCCGCCAGCAGCAGCGGCTGCACCAGCCGCTGGTACAGCGTCCCCTCGCAGGGGATCGCGTTGCCAACCAGCTTGCTCTGCGCTGCCCAAATCAGGGGCATCAGTGCCAGATAATCGCGCAAGCCGGTGTCGGGCACCCGGCGGGACTCGTCGAACACCCACAGCGGCAGCCGGCTCTCGCCGAGGTCGAGCTGCCAGCGCTGTCCGGTGGCGAGATCCACGAACGGAAACTGGGCGCGCTTCGGCCCGACCAGCCCGGCCTCGGTGCCGATCGAGCGCGCGTAAGCCAGCGCGTGACGATTGCCCGAGAGCAGCAGATGGTTGCCGTTATCGATGGTCAGGTTGGTCGCGGCGTCGAAATAGGACCGGCAGCGGCCGCCGGCCTGTTGCGTCGCCTCGTGGACGTGCACCATGAAACCGGCATTGGCGAGCCGCACGGCTGCCGACAGGCCCGATATTCCGGCGCCGATGATATGAACGGTGTTTGGCATCAGATGAGCGCGTAGCGGAGAATAATGGCGATGCGGGCCATCTTGTTGACGCGAACCGGCGCGCGAGGGGCCGCAAATCCCCGGGCCACGAGAAGATCCAGTATCGCGCGGTAATATTTCGACATGATCCTCGGCGCACGCACCGCGCGCCGCTTGTTGCGGTTCATGATTTCGTCGGCCTTCTGGAAATGCATTTTTGCCCGCTCGGCGAGCGGCAGGCATACTTTGGGCAGCGTCCGCTCGGCGATCACTCTGGCTGGATCGTCGCTGGTGATGCCGGCAAGCAGCAGGCTCTCGCGCGGCAGATACAGCCGGCCGAGGCCCGCATCCTCATCGACATCGCGCAGGATATTGGTCAACTGCAGCGCGCGGCCGAGATGATGCGCAAGCTGGATGCCGTCGGCTTCCGGCAATCCGAACACCCGCACCGACAGCCGACCGACCGCGCTCGCCACGCGGTCGCAATACAGATCGAGCGTCGCCAGATCGGGGGCGCGGATATCCTGCGGCACGTCCATTTCCATGCCGTCGACGATAGCCAGAAAATCCTCGCGCTTCAGACCGAATTTGCGGACGGAAGCGACATAATCGGAGAGCCGCGGCGGCGGATGGCCCTGGTAGAGCGCGTCGATGTCGTCGCGCCATTGCTGCAACGCCTTGAGCCGCTCGGGCCGCGGCCCGTCGGAGTCTGCGATGTCGTCGACCTGGCGGCAGAAGCTGTAGATCTGGAACATCGCCTCGCGCTGCTCGCGCGGCAGGATGCGCATCGCCGCGTAGAACGAACTGCCGGACGCGGTTGTCCCGTAACTCGGGTTGGCTGCCGCCGCCTCAAGCGTCATGCGCCAGCCGCCGGCTTCGATACGGGCCGCCGTCCCACCGCGCGCCGGGTCATCTCGCCGACCATTCCGCCGAGGCTGTGGCCAAGCAGTTCGAACGGGCTGAGATGCACCCGCTGGCTCAGGGGATCGCGCACTTTCAGAAGCTGAACGATCTTGTCGGCGAAAGCCTGGATCACGGAGATCTCGAGCCCGAGCCGGAAATCCCTCACCTCGGCGCTGAGCGACTTGCTTTCATTGAGCAGCGCTTCGGTTCGCACCGCGAGCGCGTGCAGGCATTGCAGAAGCGGCGGCGAGGCCCGCCCCTCGCCGAGCGCCTCGACAGCGGCGCCGGCTGCCGCCAGCGCGTCGCGCGGCAGATAGACGCGGTTGAGGTTGCGGTAGTCCTTGCCGCAGTCCTGCAGATGATTGTTGATCTGCAGGCCGGCGCAGAGCGCATCGGAGGCCGCCCAGGTCGATTTGCTCTCGCCATGGACGTCGAGCATGAAGCGGCCGACCGGCATCGCCGAATAGCGGCAATAGTGGATCACGTCGTCCCAGTTCTCGTAGCGAAGCTTGGTCACATCCATCCGGAAGGCGACGAGGACATCGAGCGCGTGCCGCGGCGGCATCGACCGCTCCGCCAGCGCGTGCCGCAGACTGACCGCCTCAGGCTGGCTGTCGCCCTGGCCCAGCAGCTCGGCTTCGAACAGATCGAGAAGCCGGAGCTTTTCCTCTGCGGGAAGCGTGGCGTGATCGGCGATGTCGTCGGCGGTTCTGACGAAATTGTAGAACGCAAGAATCAGCGCCCGGTGACGCGGATGGATGATCCATGACGCGACCGGAAAGTTCTCGTCGCGGTGCGTTTTGCCGGATCGTAATTGGCTCGCGCTCGTCATCGGCAACTGGCACCATTCGCTCAAAACAGTGGTTTCGCATGCGCCGGAATGGCCCGCGCATGCATGCGGGATCGCGAACCCCATATAGGGGAATACGACACCAAAACCAATGCTATCTGCGGTGTCCGGGCGTGCCCAAATCAGGCCGAAAACAGGGCTGTTAAGCCTAATTCCAGGCCTGCGGCGGCGACTGCCGGAAGCGCGCCTCTACTGCCCGTGGTCTTTCAGCACCAACTCGCAGGCCTTGGTCAATTTCGGACGGTTCTGCTGCAGGCACGCCAGAATGGTGAAATCGCCTTGGTCGATCACCGGACGGCAGTAGCGCTGAACGTCGCGCGAACAGGCCGCCTGCTCCTCAGGCGTGCCGCTGCGCTGCGCCGGCGGCGTCTCGGCGATGGCACCGGTGGAAACCGATAGCGACAACAGGATAAGTGCCAGGGAAAATTTACGCATCGTATTCCTTCATTCTGACGGCAGAGAAATTGCGGTCCCGCACAATGCAAGGCATGACCGGACCGGCTGGTCGGATTGCAGACGCCGCGAGCGCAGCAGCGAGCCCGCAACCACAAGCGCTGGCAAATGCGGCCAAATTTGCGGCGGTTGCAGCGCGAATCGCGATGCTCAGTGAATTAGTTCAATGATGCTCTTAACCGGTTGATTTCAAGCTCCTATTTCGTGGTTGGCCGTTGCCGCGTTTTGTTGCGGACGGGCAACGCCAGGAACTATTCTGCGAACCGCAACTTGACGAAAGCCGAAGCTGTTCCAATTCCCCAGAAGCGAAAAAGCGGTTCGCCAGCGTCGGTCGGATTGTGTATCCTCTGGATATCCGATCAGTACCGACGACCCCGGCCGGCGCAATCGCGGGCGGCGATCCGTCATTTGAACCTAACACACTGCGGCGACACTAAATCTTCGATGCGGCGAGACGTATCTCTCTGATGAGAACGTCAATTTGAGGGAAAACGCGAATGAAACTGTTTGGCTCCAGCTTGTTTGGACAGGCAATCAAGGCCGCTGGCGTCGGCGCCGTACTCATGCTGTCGGTGACGGCGAGCAACGCCCAGTCAGGTCCGTTCATCGGCTTCAACGGTGCATGGGCCGGCAACGGCACGGTGGCTCTTTCCGACGGCACCACCGAGCGCATCCGCTGCAAGGCCGACTACCTCGTCGACGGCTCCGGACTGGGCCTCAAGCAGACGCTCAAATGCGCCAGCGACAGCTACAAATTCGATCTGACCAGCGATGTCAGGAGCCAGGGCGACCGGATCTCCGGCAGCTGGAGCGAAGCCAGCCGCAACGTGTTCGGCAATCTGCAGGGCACCGCGGGCGGCGGACGGATCGAGGTGTTCGTCGAGGCCAACGGATTTGCCGCCAACCTGACATTGCAGACCAACGGCAACAAGCAGACCGTGCAGATCAGCTCCAAGGGCGAGATCCGGGGCGTCAACATCACGATGGTGAAGAGCTGACGGCCGCCGCCTGCTGCATTGGGCACGATCTCACGGCAAACGCTGCGCGTTTGTCCCGGCGGCGCTGACGCGCGGTCCTTCCGGCATGGACTTGACGCGTTTTTCCCGAGGCGAACCGGTCTCTGCCCCGCATCAAGTGCGGGGCAGGCATTCGGTTGAAAACGCGCAAGCTGTTGACGCCGCCTTCTTCCGCCGGCTTCGCGCCGCCGGACGTCCCGCGAAGTCGCTGCGACAGGTTGATCAGGAACATCGACGTCGGTCGCAGGATGAAGAGATCCGCGATCAGGGCCGCGACCATCGAGAAGGCGCTGAGCCAGCCGAACAGCCGCAGCGACGGCAGGTCGGAAAACACCGTCACCACCAGCCCGCAGGCCAGCACCACCGTGGTCAGGATCAGCGCCGGACCGACCAGCACGGTGGCGCGCTCGACCGCCAGTTCCGGACTGACCCCGGGCCTCGATTCGAGCCTGAGCCGGTTGAGGAAGTGAATCGTTGCGCTCAGCCCGAGGCCGAACGACACCGTCAGCGCCACCACGCTGGCGAATTGCAGCCCCTCCCCGAGCAGCCACAGCACCGTGCCCGACAGCACGACGGGGAAGATGCCCGGCAGGATGCAGGAGAACATCACCACCACCGAACGGAACGCCAGCCCGATGAAGACCGCGACCAGCGCGAACTCGATGGTCAGCCCGCGATTGAGCTTCTCGATCAGATTGGCGCTGTTGCGGGCGGCGATCGCCGACAGGCCGGTGACGGCGATCTCGTAGCCGGGATGCGCCTGGCGTATTGCGTCCAGCGATTTATCGAGATTCTCGACAACGGGCAGAATCTGGCTTGAGTCGAGATCGGGCACCCGGCCCGACACCACCACCGCATCCTGATCGGCGGAAATGAAACGCCGCACCAGATATTTGGGAATCACGTCGACATATTCCTTCAGGGTCGCGACGTCATCGCTCCCGGCCTTTTCCGCCAGCCAGCGCCGCAGCGTCTCCAGCGACCAGACGTTGCCGACGCCCTGCTGCTTCTCCACCGTCGAATGAACCTCGGCGATGGTCTGCAGCGTTTCGGGCGAATACAGCGAGGCGCCCTTGGGGAATTCGATCAGCACGTCGATCGCGTTGGCGCCGGTCAGCTTGGCGTCGAGGCGCCCGCTGGCCGCCACCGCCTGCTGCTTGTCCGGCACCTGGTCGGCGAGCCGGTAGCGCGGCTCGAGATTGGCATAGATCACCGACAGGCCGCCGACGAAGAGCACCGCGATCAGGCTGAACAGGCCGGGCCGGCTCACCATGCGCACCGCGATCCAGTAGCAGAAGTTGCGCAGCATCTGGACGCCGGCATCGGCGCCCTGGAATTTCACCGCGAAGATCTTTTCGTTGCGGACCAGCAGCACCCCGAACACCGGCACCAGCGACAGCACCGCGATCAGCGCGATGATGGTGGCGGCAAGGCCGGCCTCGCCGAATTTGCGGATCAGGTCGGAGTTGGAGAATTGCAGCGCAATGAACGAAATGCCGGCGGTGCCGTGGGTGAGCACGCAGGCCGGCCCGACCACCAGCACGGCGTTCTTGAAGGCGGTGTATTTGTCCTGGCCCGCGATCAGGCGGTCGCGCGCCGCGAACGTCAGCTGCATGGAGTCCGAGAAACTGATGACCATGATCAGCGGCGTCATCACGTTCAGGAACATGTTGAGGTTGAAATTGGCCCAGCCGAGCCCGCCCAGCGCCAGCACGATGGCGATGATCGGCGGGAAGGCGGCGACGATCATGAACGATATCTTGCGGAAGAAGATGATCGCGATGATGCAGCCGGCGAGGATGCCCAGCACGTTGTAGGTCAGCCCGTCCCGCTTCACCGCGTTGCGGATCTCGAGCTGCATCACCGGAACGCCCGACAGTTCCGCGTTGAGGCCTGAGCCCTTGAGATCCTCGGCCATCGCCTTGCGGATGTCGCCGATCGTCTTGGCGAGATGGTTGCTGGCGACCACATCCGGTTCGAGCGACAGCACGACCAGCGCCAGCGTGCCGTCCTCGGACAGGAGCTTGCCGCGGATGATCTCGTTGGATTTGACGGTCTCGATGAACTTGTCGTAGTCGGCGCCCTTCGGCAGGTCCTGGGGGAACAGCGCCGCCGGCAGCTTGCCGGGCGCCGGCGCCTGGCGCGCCGAGAACAGCGAGATCAGCCCGCGCGTGCCATCGACGAGCTGCAGATCGGTGACCAGATCGCGCAACTTTTCCAGATTTTCGCGCTTGAGGAGCGTCTTGCCCTCGACCACGACCAGCACGTCGAATTCGACCGCCGGAAAGCGCTTGGTCTCGGCTTCGTATTGCCGGTACTCCTTGGAATTGGACCGGAACAACTGGCTCAGCGAGTCGTCGATCTTGATGCGGTCGATGCCGAACAGCGCGGCGATGAACAGGCCGGCGAGAATGATGCAGGACAGAATCGGCCGCTGAACGGCGATCAGCCCCAGCCGCTCCAGCCCGAAGGCGATGCTGGCGCCCGGCGGCCGCTGCTCGACCTTCTCGACATGAACCTCGCTGTCGCTGTTCTTTTCGAGCATGCCCTGTCCAGTCCTCACATCAGCTCAGTCTGTATAGCTTAAATCAGGGGACGCGAATGAGGCCTTGGCGGGCCGGGTTTGATTGGCGCTAGCCCTTGAAAACATAAGATAAATTTGCCGCCACAGCTTTAGCAGGTCTGCACCGCGTCTCGCAAGCGCGCGCCCGGGTGCAAAATCGCCGTGGATACGGCGATATCCGGCCCTCCTTGCCGGATTTGTGACATCCCTTGCGCTTCAATTCGCGGCGATCGGCCGGGGCATCGATTCTCCGCTTTCGTCCTTGAGGCCGACACCGGTCACCTCCCGCGCCAGACCCTCGCGGATCAGCCACGCGATCCTGACGGCGGCTTCGTCATAGCCGAGCCCGGCGCCGTGGATATTGGAGACGCAGTTGCGCTCGGCATCGGTGCGGCCGATTTTCGGCGCGAAGGTCAGATACGCCCCGAGACTGTCCGACGCCGACAGGCCCGGCCGCTCGCCGATCAGCATGACGAGCATGCGCGCGCCGAGCAT
Source organism: Bradyrhizobium sp. (assembly GCA_049582465.1). GTDB lineage: Bacteria > Pseudomonadota > Alphaproteobacteria > Rhizobiales > Xanthobacteraceae > Bradyrhizobium. Next base: position 7,413 of record JBAUUA010000312.1, read on the forward strand.
GGCGCCGATCTCGTCGCCGAGCGCAACGCGCGCCCCGCGCGCGACCACGGCACGGCCGATCTCGATTCCGTCGATCGCCAGCCGCGGACCGAGGCTGCGGAGGAGCGGAATGGCGTGAGCATTGACCGCCGCCGGCGACAGGCCGTCGGGGACGACGATGGCGAGCCGGCATCCGTCGCCATCACTGGCCACGTCATGACCCGCCAGCAGGTGCTGCGAAGCCTCGTCGAGCGTCCGTCCGAGATCGGGACGCCGCAGATAGTCGGTCCGCTCGCGGGCGCGGCTATGGACCTCGATCGCTTCGAGACCGAGACCGCCAAGGCACGCGACGATCGCGGGCGCATCGAAGGCGGCATGAACGGCGTCGCGGGCGCGCGCGTGGTCGAGCGTGAAGGAAAGCAGCGCCTCGGTCGGCAGGCTGGACCCGGCGCGGCCGAGCCCGACCCGCGCCGGCGTAAGGCCCCGCAGATCCGCCAGCGAGCGGGACGATGGCGCCGGCGTCTTCGTCATGGGTTACTCGGCAGGAACCGCGGCCTCGCGCAGCCGGATCGAGTAGTTCGAGGCATTATGGTGCCCGACCGACGCGAGGCGCGCATAGGTGATCAGATGGTGCGCGACCAGTGCCACCGCGATCAGGTCTTCGATGTCGCCGTGCCGCAACCGCTGCAGCGCGAATTTCCAGAACACTCGCCTGTAATCGCCGAGCACGCCGATCTTCCAGAAGATGTTCCTGAGCATGGTCAGGCCGCGCTTGATATTGGCCCAGGTCTTCTGCTCGGGCGTCACCGGCACCTTGAGCCGGTTGGCATAGGTGAACTCCACCTGATGCTGGTAGCGCGCGTAGAGCTTCTCCGGCTGGAACGCGACTTCCATGCATTTCTTCCAGGAATCGACGACCTGGTCGTAGGGCAGCAGGAAATCGACGTTGGAATCGCGGCTGTCGTCCTCGATCAGCCGGTTTTCCTTCTCGAGGCGATCCCACAGCGGCGTCTTCGGCAGCGCCTGCAGCAGATTGATCGTCAGCAACGGGATATTGGACTGGTCGACGAAGGCCAGCAGCGCGTCGCCGGTCTCCGGCTTGTCGGTATCCAGCCCCATGATGATGCCGGAAACGACCTCCATCCCGTAGCTGTTGATGGTGCGCACGCCTTCCAGGATCGGGACCATCATGTTGTGGTCCTTCTGCATCGCCTTCAGCGCGTCGGGATCCGGCGTCTCGATGCCGCAGAAGATGGTGATGAAGTACGCCTCGCGCATCTTCTCGAGAATCTCGGGCCGCTTGGCGATGTTGAGCGTCGCCTCGCAGGCCAGCCGCATGACGTAGCCGGTCTTCTTCTGCCACTCGACGAGGTGCGGCAGCAGATCCAGCGCGGCCTTGCGGTTGCCGATGAAATTGTCGTCGACGAAATAGACCGAGCCGGTCACGCCGCATTCGAGCAGCCGGTCGAGTTCGGCGATGATCTGCTGCGGCGTCTTCAGCCGCGGATTGCGGCCGTAGAGGCCCGGGATGTCGCAGAATTCGCACTGATAGGGACAGCCGCTCGAATACTGGATCGAGCCGAGGAAATATTTTTTGACCTCGGCAAGCTCATAGGCCGGAATCGGAAAGTCGGTCATGGCGACGCGATCGTTGGTCTTCAGGACCACCTGTTGCGCCGGCCGCGCGGGATCGCTCGCCAGCCGCGCGAGCAGATCGTCGGTGGCATCGCCGAGTTCGCCGACATGGAGATAGTCGAACGAGGGATAGTAGTCCGGACAGGCGCTCACCGAGGGACCGCCGATCGCCACCGGCAGGTCGAACGCATGGGCGCGGCGGCAGATGTCGTTCATCTGCTGGCGCTGGATGTGCATGCCGCTGACGAACACCGCTTCCGCCCATTCGAAATCTTCCTTCGAGGCGGGGCGGATGTTCTCGTCGATGAAGCGGACCGGCCAGTTTTCGGGCAGATAGGCCGCGATCAACAGCAGCCCCTGCGGCGGCATGAAGGCCTGGACCCCGTCGGTCAGGGGATAGGAATATTCGAAGGTGCCGAACGAAGACGTATAGCGCGGAAACACGCACAGGATACGTCGTACCGTTTCGATGCCCTGAGCTCTCATCAGATTTCCTCTGCGATATCCGGCAGGACCCGAACAAAGTTAAGCATGCCTATCAAGGCTCGGCCAGAAAATCCTCAACATTGTGGCCGTCATCTCAATCATTTGAGGCCCGGATGGTTGCCGAAAAACCACGCCGGCAGACGTAGGCCGCCCTCACGCGATCAGCCGCGACGCAAAATCGGGCAGCTGCCCGGCGTTCCCGGAAAGGCGAAAATCAGCGTCGACAAGGCCGGTGCGGAACAGCCAGTCGTCGAATTCCGGCGCCCGCTTCAGCCCGAACAGGTCGCGGACATAGAGTGCGTCATGGAACGAGGTGGATTGATAGTTCAACATGACGTCATCCGCCCCCGGGACCCCCATGATGAAGGTCACCCCGGCCGCTGCGAGCAGCGTCAGGAGATTGTCCATGTCGTCCTGGTCGGCCTCGGCGTGGTTGGTGTAGCAGACGTCGACGCCGAGCGGCAGGCCGAGCAGCTTGCCGCAGAAGTGATCCTCGAGGCCGGCGCGGATGATTTCCTTGCCGTCATAGAGATATTCGGGGCCGATGAAGCCAACCACGCTGTTGACCAGAAGCGGATCGAACGCGCGGGCCACCGCATAGGCGCGCGCCTCGCAGGTCTGCTGGTCGACGCCGTGATGGGCATTGGCCGACAGCGCCGAGCCCTGCCCGGTCTCGAAATACATCACATTGTCGCCGACGGTTCCCCGACGCAGCGACAATCCCGCCTCGCGGGCCTGGCCCAGCAGGGCCAGATCGACGCCGAAGCTGCGATTGGCGGCCTCGGTGCCCGCGATCGACTGGAATACCAGATCCACCGGAACGCCCTGCTCGATCAGGCCGAGCGTCGTCGTCACATGGGTGAGCACGCAAGCCTGGGTCGGGATTCGCAGCCGCGTGATGATCTCGTCGAGCAGCCGCATCAGGCCGCCGATCACCGCCGGATCGTCGCTGGCCGGATTGATGCCGATGCAGGCATCGCCCGATCCCAGCATCAGCCCGTCGAGGATCGAGGCGGTGATGCCCTTGGCGTCGTCGAAGGGATGGTTGGGCTGCAACCGCACGCTCATGCGCCCGCGCAGCCCGATGGTGTTGCGGAAGGCCGAAATCACCTGGCATTTTTTCGCGACCAGGATGAGATCCTGGTTGCGCATCAGCTTCGAGACCGCCGCGGCCATTTCCGGCGTGATGCCGCGCGCGAGTTTTGCAAGAACGTCCGTGGTCGCCGCGTCCGACAACAGCCAGTCGCGGAATGCGCCGACCGTCAGCGAGGCAATCGGCGCGAAGGCGGAACGGTCGTGCGTGTCGAGGATCAGGCGGGTGATCTCATCATCTTCGTAGGGAACGACCGCTTCCTGCAGGAACGCTTTCAGCGGAACGTCGGCGAGCGCTATTCGCGCTGCGATCATCTGTTCGGCGCTCTCGGCCGCGATCCCGGCCAGCCGGTCGCCCGAGCGCGGCGGCGTGGCCTTGGCCAACAGATCCCGCAGCTCGGCGAAGACATAGGTGGTGGCATCGATGGTGCGGCGATAGACCATGGCGGCTCCGGGCCGCCGCAACATGCGGTGGCCTGCGCCAGACTATCAGCCCGAAGGCAGGCGGGCCGGAAGGAAAGATTGTATGCAACCCGGCTGTCTTTTGGCCCCCGGTTGCCGGGTCGGGCACCTGCTGGTGCCTAATTACCAGTCAGTTTCCCGGGCAGCAGACCCGGCTGGCGCCTCCCCCCCACGAACGCTGTTTGCCCTGAGATTTGAAACCGCGATCCCGCTGTAATTCATTGATATAAAATGATTATTCTTCGCAGGCACCGTTCACGCGTTTGCCTTCACACGCAGCGGTATCATCATACAAATTGCGCGGAACGGAATCTAACGGGGTGAAACTTAAAGACTTATACATGAACCTTTTGCATGGTTTTTGAGCGGCCGGCGGTGCTGACCGGCCTCCCGTAGAGGGCCTGAAATGTCGAAATCTGCCAGCCCGTCTTCCAGCGTCGCTTTCGGGTCCCGGCTTTCGCTCGCGGCCAAGCTGTACTCGACCTTCGGCCTGATCGCGCTTCTGACCGCGGCCATCGCCATGCTGTC
>JBAUUA010000313.1:0-3919 GCA_049582465.1 Bradyrhizobium sp.
GCGGCCCGTCCGCAGTGACCTGCTTGCGGATGTTCGACCACAGCCCGTCGGCGCCGATCAACAGCGACCCCGTCACGCGCTCGCCGGAGGCCAGATGGGCGGTCACCGACGCGCCGTCCTGGTCGTACCCCGTCACTTCGCTGCTGACGCGCAGGTCGATCAGTGCATGATCGCGGCAAGCCTTGAGGAATACGCCGTGGAGGTCGCCGCGATGCACGACGCCGTAAGGGTTGCCGAAGCGCGAGCGAAAGGCGTCGCGCAGGTCGACATGGGTGATCTCCTCGGCGGTCAGGGCGTCCATCAGCCGGAGCTGATCGATATAGACTGCCATGCCCCGCGCGGCCTCGCCGACGCCGAGATAGTCGAAGGCATGGAAGGCATTCGGCCCGAGCTGGATGCCGGCGCCGATTTCACCGAGGGCTGCAGCCTTCTCCAAAAGAATAGAGGCAATGCCCTTTTGCGCCAGGCCGAGTGCTGCGGCGAGGCCGCCGATGCCGCCGCCCGCGATCAGGACCGGCCGTGGGTTCGAAGCTGTCATCAGCCTGCCTTCCCGAGATGTTCGAGCGCGTCTTCGGCGCGCAGCGGCACCCGCGAGGCCTCGTTGTTGAGATCGACCAGTTGCGTCAACAGCGCCATCAGCGTCTTGCGATCGGCGGGCTTCAGCGGCTGCAGCATGCGGGCCTGCGCGCGGTCGACCGAGGGCATGATCTCGCGCAGCAGCGCCGCGCCCGATCGGGTCTGGTACAACAGCTTGATCCGCTTGTCCCCGGACGATGGCTTGCGCTCGATATAGCCCTTTGTCTCCAGCCGTTCGATCACGTTGCCGAGCGTCGAGCGGTCGAAGGCGATCACGGCGGAAAGCCGCGTCGCGTCGATGCCGGGATGGGTCTGGATCGCGACCAGGGAAGCGAACTGCACCGGGGTCAGGTCGTGAGCCCGGCTCTCCTCCATGAAGATCGCGACCGCGATCTGCTGCATCCGGCGAAACAGATAGCCTGGCGCGGTATAGACCGCATCCATAGTGACGGGTTTACTCGGCATCGGGCTGGCGCTCCGGCGCGGCGTTCGCGAACGCCTTGAGGTCTTTCGCCGCCGCCTCGGCTTTCAGCAGCCGCGGATAAGCCGCGACATCGACGCCAAAACGCCGCGCATTGGCAAGCTGCGGCACCAGGCAGAGATCCGCCAATGTCGGTGCCTCGCCGAAGCAGAACGGACCGCTCTCATTGGCGATCAGGGCTTCACAAGCCGACAGCCCCTCGCGGTTGGCCCAGGCCGCCCATCCCGTGACCTGCTCCTCGGGCAACCCAAGTTCGCGCAGCCGCGCCAGCACTTTCAGATTTTGCACCGGGTGGGTGTCGCAGGCCAGCACCTGCGCGAACGCCCGCACATGGGCGCGGCGTAGCGGATCCTTCGGCAATAGCGGCGGCCTGGGGTGGGTCTCTTCCAGCCACTCGATGATGGCGAGCGACTGGGTGATGACGGCGCCCTGATCCTGCAAGGTCGGCACCAGCCCCTGCGGGTTGATGGCGAGATAAGAAGGGTCGCGCTGTTCGCCCTTGCGCAGATGATGCGGCAGGTGCTCGGCGCCCAGACCCTTCAGATTCAACGCGATTCTGACCCGGTAGGACGCGCTGCTGCGGAAGTAGCCATGCAGCTTCATGTGGGCCTCCCTCGATTTTTCTGGTTTGCTTGATTGACGTTAGCCATATTGTAAGTATGCTGTCAATTAATCCAGTAACAAGAACAGGGAGGCTCGCCATGGAAGCCGTACAGAAGACGCCGGAACGCGAGGCGTTCTACAAGAAGATCGACGGCGAGAATCTTTCCGCGCTGTGGAACGTGATGGGCGATCTGATCACGCCGGAGCCGAAGAGCGCGTGCCGACCGCATCTGTGGAAATTCGACGCGATCCGCGACTACATGACCGAAGCCGGCAAGCTGATCACCGCCAAGGAAGCCACGCGGCGGGTGCTTGTGCTGGAAAATCCGGGACTGCGCGGCCAGTCGAAAGTCACGACCTCGCTGTTCGCCGGTGTGCAGATGGTGATCCCGGGCGATGTCGCGCCGGCGCACCGGCACAGCCAGTCGGCGCTGCGTTTCATCCTCGAGGGCAAGGGCGCCTTCACGGCGGTCGACGGCGAGCGCACTGCGATGGAGCCCGGCGATTTCGTCATCACGCCGTCGATGACCTGGCACGATCATTCCAACGAAACCTCCGAGCCGATGTTCTGGCTCGACGGCCTCGATATTCCGATGGTGCAGTTCTTCGACGCCTCCTTTGCCGAGGACGCCAAGGAAGACCAGCAGAAGATCACAAAACCGGCCGGCGACAGTTTTGGGCGTTACGGCCACAATCTGCTGCCGGTCGACGAGAAGCGCACATCGAAAACCTCGCCGATCTTCAACTACCCCTATGCCTACACCCGCGAGGCGCTGGAACAGGCCAAGGCGCGCAACGAGTGGGACGCCTGTCACGGCCTGAAGCTGAAATTCTCCAATCCCGAGACCGGCGATTTCGCGATGCCGACCATCGGCACCTTCATCCAGCTGCTGCCGAAGGGATTCAAGACCGCGCGGTATCGGTCGACAGATGCGACCGTGTTCACCGCGATCGAAGGCAAGGGCCGCTCGCGGATCGGCGACCAGACCTTCGAATGGGGTCCGCGCGACCTGTTCGTGGTGCCAAGCTGGCAGTGGGTCACCCACGAGTCCGACCAGGATTCGGTGCTGTTCAGTTTTTCGGACCGCCCGGTGCAGCAGAAGCTGGATCTGTTCAGGGAAGATCGCGGCAACGCGTGAGATTTATCGTCGTCCCGGCGAAAGCCGGCACTCATAACCACCGGCCCTCGTATCCAGGAAGCCGCCAGCCACATCGCCTCATCGAGAGATCACGCGGTATGGGTCCCGGCTCAAGGCCGGGACGACAGTTGGCCTCACCGCCAGTGCAATAACCGCGTCTCCAGCCAGTTGATCAGCTTTCCCACCGCGAGCCCGAACAGCGACAGGATGACCACGCCGGCGAGCAGTTGATCGGTCTGCATCAGGTTGCCGGCCTGCAGGACGAAGGCGCCGATGCCGTATTCGGCGCCGATCATCTCCGCGCTGACCACCAATAGCAGCGCCACCGACGCGGTGATGCGGAAGCCGGCGAGGATCGAGGGCAGCGCGCCGGGCCAGATCACCCTGCGCACGATCGCATGAAACGGCACGTTGAAACTCTGCGCCATCCGGATCAAATTGCGCGGCACGTTGTCGACGCCGCTATAGACCGAGATCGCGGTGGAAAAGAACACCCCGAGCGCAATGGTGGCGATCTTCGGCTCTTCGCCGATGCCGAGCCACAGGATCAGAAGCGGCAGCAGCGCGATCTTCGGGATCGGAAACAGCGCCGAGATGAAGGTGATGCCGACGCCGCGCGCGAGACTCGAGAGTCCGATCGCGAAGCCCACGATGATTCCGGCGACCGTGCCGAGAATCCAGCCGGTTCCGATCCGCAGGATCGAAACCGACAGATGATACCAGAGCGCGCCGGAGACCGCGAGCTGCCAGATCGCGCGCGCGATCGCCGATGGCGGCGGCAGGAACAGCGGATTGACGAGCCGCGTGCTGCCGGCGAGTTGCCAGAGCCCGATCACCAGCGCCAGCGCGATCCAGCCGGAGAAGCGGCCGGCACGCGGCGAAAAGCCTGCGCCGCGGAACGCCACCGGCCGGGTTCCGCCGTTCGGATCGGACGGCGGCGCTGCGGAATCTTCCCTGGCGCGGTCAAGCATGCTGGACCTCGCGCTCGGCATCGATCGCCTCTTCGCGGATCAGCGACCACAGCCCGTTCTGCAGCGCCAGCAGTTTTTCGCGCCCGGCGATATCGCCGCGCTCGGCGCGCGTCATGGGGATGGACACCACCTCGCGGACGCGGCCGGGC
>JBAUUA010000314.1:0-2676 GCA_049582465.1 Bradyrhizobium sp.
GGATTACCCTGTTCGGCCCGTCGGCCCACATCCAGAGATAACGTGCCGAATCTTTCGCACTTTCGGGAGTGATGGCTTCTTCATAGAATGAAGGAGCAACCGATGAGTGATGAGAATCCGATGGGTCAGGTGATCCAGATCGATGAAGCCCGGATCCGAGACCATCTTGGGGAGATGGTTCGTGGGACGGTGGAAGAGACGTTCAATGCCATGCTGGATGCTGAGGCAGACCAGATGTGTGGTGCCGGCCGTTACGAGCGCAGCCAGGCTCGGCAGGACACCCGGGCAGGCAGCTACGATCGGACGCTGCAGACCAGCGCCGGCGAAGTAAACCTCAAGGTTCCAAAGCTGCGACGCCAGACCTTTGAGACTGCGATCATTGAGCGGTACCGGCGCCGGGAGAGCTCTGTGGAGGAGGCCCTGATCGAGATGTATCTGGCGGGCATCTCGGTGCGACGCGTGGAGGACATCACTGAAGCGCTATGGGGCACGCGGGTGAGCCCGAGCACGGTGTCCAACCTCAACAAGAAGATCTACGCCAAGATCGAGGCTTGGAGGAACCGACGCATCGAAGGCGAGCATCCGTATCTTTATCTGGACGGCATCGTCATGAAGCGCACTTGGGCCGGCGAAGTGCGCAATGTCTCGCTGCTGGTGGCCAGCGCCGTCAATTCCGAGGGTTTTCGGGAGATTCTGGGCATCTGTGAAGGTGCCAAGGAGGACAAGTCCGGGTGGTCGGCGTTCCTACGCCACCTGGTCGATCGTGGGCTCAATGGCGTGCAGCTCATCATCTCCGATGCCTGCCGTGGCCTGATGGAGAGCGCCGCAGAGTATCTGCCGCAGGCGCGCTGGCAGCGCTGCATGGTTCATTTCTACCGGAACGTCTTCAGCCACGTGCCGACGACCAGGGTTCGCGAGGTGAGCCACATGCTCAAGGCTATCCATGCCCAGGAGAACCGTGAGGCGGCCGACCGTAAAGCTCGGACGATCGTCGAAGACCTGCGTGCCGCCCGGATGAACACCGCGGCCGATTTGGTCGAGCGCAGCGTGTCCGAAACGCTGACCTACTACGCCTTTCCCGACATCCACTGGCAGAAGATCCGCACCAACAATCCCCTCGAACGAATCATGAAAGAAATCCGTCGACGCACGCGTGTTGTTGGCGCATTCCCCGACGGCCAGTCATGTCTTAACTTGGCGGCAGCCCGGTTGCGCTATATCGCCGGCACCGCATGGTCCGCCAAGTGCTATATGAATATGAGACCGCTCTATCAGCCGAACGTCATGCAAACCGAAGCCGTCGCCTGATCAAATGTGCGAAAGAATCTGCACGGTACCCGGCAACGGGGGCGAGCAAGACGCAGGCTGCCGACTATGTGCGTCGGGCAGCGTTGGCAGGGATCACCTGGCCGGTACGGGAGGGAATGGACGATGCCGAGCTGGAGCGCCGTCTGTTCCCGGCTGCCGATGCCGGCGCAAATGCGCGCGCCGCCATCGATTGGCCAGCGATCCAACGCGAGCTGAAGCGGCGCGGGGTGACGCTGGCGCTGCTCTGGCAGGAGCATCTGGCCGAGCATGCGAACGGCTACAGCTACACGCGGTTCTGCGAGCTTTACGCGGACTGGCGCAAGCATGTGTCGCCGACGATGCGGCAGACGCATGTGGCCGGCGAGAAGCTGTTTGTCGACTGGGCAGGCGACACCATTGCGGTCGTCGATCCGGCCACCGGGAAGGAGCGGTGTGCGCGCATCTTCGTCGCCGCCCTTGGGGCCTCGAACTTCACCTTCGCGGAGGCGCGCTGGAGCGAGACGCTGCCGGACTGGATCGGTGCGCACGTCCATGCGCTTGCGGCGATCGGCGGGGTGCCGCGGGCGCTGGTGCCCGACAATCTCAAGGCCGGTATCACCAAGCCGTCGCGCTACGAGCCAGGCATCAATCGGACCTACCAGGACTTGGCCGATCACTACGGCTGCGTCGTGCTGCCGACGCGCATCCGCCACCCGCGCGACAAGGCGAAAGTCGAGGTCGCGGTGCAAATCGTCGAGCGCTTCGTGCTGGCGAAGCTGCGCAACCGCACGTTCTTCTCGCTTGCGGAATTGAACGCCGCCATCCGTGACTGCGTCGCGGCGATCAACGCCAAAATCATGCGGCACATCGGCAAGAGCCGCGCCGAGCTTCTGGAGGTGCTCGATCGCCCAGCACTCAAGGCGCTGCCGAACACGCCCTATGCCTACGCGGAATGGCAGCGAGCGCGCGTCGCGCCCGACTATCACGTCGAGAGCGCCGGGCACTTCTACTCGGTGCCGTCGCGGCTGATCCGTGAGATCGTCGATGTGCGGATCACGGCCGAAACGGTCGAGATCTTCCATAAGGGCAAGAGGATTGCGAGCCACCCGCGCTCGCATTTGCGCCACCGACACACCACGACGCCCGAGCACATGCCGAGTGCCCACCGCCGCTATGCGGAGTGGACGCTGGCCAGGATGATGAACGAAGCCGCCAAGGTCGGCCCGGCAACCACCGCGCTGTTCGAAGCAATCATGAAGGCCAAGCCGCATCCCGAGCAGGGCTTCCGCTCGTGTCTCGGCATCATCAGCCTGGTGAAGAGCTACGGTCCAGCGCGCGTCGAAGCGGCCTGCCGGCGCGGCAACGACATCGGTGCGACCACCTACGGCT
>JBAUUA010000315.1:0-14101 GCA_049582465.1 Bradyrhizobium sp.
TTGTCGAACAAGGATATCGCGAGCCGGCTGAATATCGCCGATGGCACCATCAAGGTGCACCTCCATCATATCTTTCAGAAGCTTGAAATCAGCAACCGGACGGTGCTTGCCGCGCTCGCTTTATCGCTCAATGACGACCCGGGTCTTGTTCCCGGGATCATTCCTCCGCGAGTTCGCTGTGATTGAGTTGCGACCGTCCCACGTACTCGCCTGCTAATCCCGGTACGACGGGTCGGCGCGATCGAGTTTGCGCAGCAGCGCCGGCCAGGCCAGTTCGCCGTTGCGGTTGGGCAGGTTGGGACGCGGCTTCACCTTGTCGAAGGTTTTTTCCAGGATCTCCTGCGGCGGGTAGACCAGCTTGGTGTTGCAGGAAAGCGCCATCACCTGCACCTCGCAGGCACGCTCCATGCGATACAGCAGGTTGAATGTCGCCGGGATCGTTCGTCCGACCACAAGCAGTCCGTGGTTGCGCAAGACCATCGCCTCGTGATCGCCGAGGTCCCTGACCAGCCGCTCGCGCTCGCCGACATCATCGGCAATCCCTTCGAAGTCGTGATAGGCGACGTGGAGAAACCGCATCGAGGTTTGCGCCAGCGGCAGCAGCCCGCACTCCATTGCCGAGACCGCCATGCCGGCCGGGGTGTGCGTATGCGCGACGCAGTCGACATCGCGTCTCGCCATGTGGATGGCGCTGTGAATGACGAAGCCGGCGGCGTTGACGCCATAGTCCGAAGCGTTGAACAGCACATTGCCGTCGAGATCGATCTTGATCAGGCAGGATGCATCGATCTCTTCGTAGAGCATGCCGTAGGGATTGATCAGGAAATGGTCGTGCGAGCCGGGCACGCGGCATGAGATGTGGTTGGCGATCATTTCGGTCATGCCGTACATCGCGGTGAGGCGATAACAGGCCGCCAGATCGACGCGGGTCCGCCACTCCTCCGGGCTCACCTGTTCGCGGACAGATTTTACCACTTTGATCGCAGGAGAATTGACGGGAGGGGCCATGGAGCGTCTCCGTTGCAACGGGTGATTCCGCGTAAGATTGAGCCTGACCGACAGCAACTCAGGATACCTGCAACTTCGGCTGCGCCGCAAGGCGGTGGCGCAACCGCCGATGCAACTCAGCCATCGCCGGTGCGCTGCGGTCGGCGATCTATTCTTGTTTGGCAGACCGGCGCGCTCCACAGCTTTGCTGCACAGCAAAATGACCGTCGCAAATCCTTCATACGCGGCCTGTACTTGGTGCCTCCGATAGTGTTGATGTCCCTGATCTTGGGGCGCGCCTTCCTTTGCCATCGGAGCCAGTTTCATGAAGACCGTTCGTCTTGTCCTCGCCTTGCTTGCGCTGGCAATGGTCGCGCCGTTGCAGTCTGCCAAAGCGGCTGACGTCATCTGCTACAACTGCCCGCCGGAATGGGCGGACTGGGCTTCCATGCTCAAGGCCATCAAGGCTGACCTCAACTACGACATTCCCCACGACAACAAGAATTCGGGTCAGGCGCTGGCTCAAATCCTGGCCGAGAAGAACAATCCGGTCGGCGATATCGGTTATTTCGGCGTTACCTTCGGCATGAAGGCGAAAGCCCAGGACGCGCTGGAGCCCTATAAGCCCGCCAATTGGGACCAGGTGCCGGCCGGATTGAAAGACCCGGACGGCTATTGGACCACCATCCATTCCGGCACGCTCGGCCTGTTCGTGAACAAGGATGCGCTCGGCGGCAAGCCGGTGCCGGCCTGCTGGAAGGATCTGTTGAAGCCGGACTACAAGGGTATGGTCGGCTATCTCGATCCGACTTCGGCCGCGGTCGGTTATGTCGGCGCGGTCGCGATCAATCTGGCGCTCGGCGGCAGCGCGGGCAATTTCGACCCTGCGATCACCTTCTTCAAGGAATTGCGCAAGAACGATCCGATCGTTCCCAAGCAGACGTCTTACGCCCGCGTGGTGTCCGGCGAGATGCCGATCCTGCTGGACTACGACTTCAACGCCTACCGCGCGAAATATTCGGAGAAGGGCAACTTCGAGTTTGTGATCCCCTGCGAGGGCTCTGTGGTGTTTCCCTATGTCGTGGGCCTCGTCAAGAACGCGCCCGACAAGGACAAGGCGAAGAAGGTGCTGGACTATCTGCTGTCCGACAAGGGCCAGGCGATCTGGACCAACGCCTACCTCCGTCCGGCGCGCCCGATCGAATTGCCGGAAGCCGTCAAGGCGAAGTTCTTGCCGGACAGCGACTATGCCCGCGCCAAGAGCGTCGATTGGGGCCAGATGGAAAACATGCAAAAAGGCTTCGTCGACCGCTATCTCGCCGAGGTTCGCTGATGCAATATGGCGCCCGGAGCCTTCTCGGTTCTGATTGAACCAGAACCGAGAAGGCTCTACCTCCTTGTTTGACGCGTTTTCTTCACGCGAACCGGTTTCCACTTCGCTTGAAAACGCTCTGTTTAGGGGCGCCATTCCTGCATGCCGCATAAATCCTTCGTCTGGCTGTGCCTGTTGCCGCTCGCCGTGGTGACGCTGGCGTTCTTCGTGCTGCCGATGGCGCGGCTGGTGGTGACGGGCGCCGAAGGCCCGCAGGGGCTGGCGGGATATCTGGCCATCCTGACCGAGCCGCGCTACCGCGCCACCCTGATCAACACCGTCGTTCTGGCCACCGCCACCACGCTCGCCACGCTGGTCATTGCCACGATCGCGGGAATGTTTCTGCAGCGCCATCGCTTTCCCGGCCGGGCCGTCCTGATTGCGATGCTGACCTTTCCGCTGGCGTTTCCCGGCGTGGTCGTCGGCTTCCTCATCATCCTGCTCGCCGGCCGCCAGGGCCTGATAGGCGACATCTCCAGCCGCCTCGTTGGCGAAAAGCTGGTCTTTGCCTATTCGATCTACGGGCTGTTCCTCGGCTATCTCTATTTCTCGATCCCGCGCGTCATTCTCACGATCATGGCGGCGGTGCAGAAGCTCGACGTCGGCCTGGAAGAAGCCGCACGCTCGCTCGGCGCGAGCCCTTGGGCCGTGCAGCGCGACGTCGTGCTGCCGGCGCTGGGGCCGGCCTTCGTGGCCTCCGGCTCCATCGCCTTTGCCACCGCAATGGGCGCATTCGGCACCGCCTTCACGCTCGCCACCAATATCGATGTGTTGCCGATGCTGATCTATACCGAGTTCACGCTGGCCGCGAATTTTGCGACTTCGGCGGCACTGTCGGTCGGGCTCGGGATCATCGCCTGGGCAATCCTGGCGCTTGCCCGCTCGTTCAGCGGCAGCGCCGTTGCCGCGGCCGGATGAGATGATGCGCGATCGCCTGATCTTCACCGGTCAACTCGTCTTTACGCTCCTGGTTGCCGCCTTCCTGGTCGTGCCCGCGATCCAGTCGATCACCGCCGGCGTCACCGTGAACTACTTTCGCGGAATATCCTCAGGGCTGACGCTGCAATGGGTGTTCCAGGTCTGGGATCTCTATGCCGGCACCATCCTGCTGTCGTTCGTGATCGCCTTTGCGACGCTTGCCGTGACGCTGGTGGCGGGCGTTCCCGCCGCCTACGCGCTGCACGTGCGGGGAGGGCGGCTGTCGCGGATCGTCGAGGAAATCATCACCCTGCCGCTGGCGATTCCCGGGCTCGCGATCGCGCTGGCGCTGCTGCTCACCTATGGCGGCTTCAGCGAGTTTCGCCGTTCCTGGCTGTTCATTCTCACCGGCCATGTGATCTTCACCATGCCGTTCATGGTGCGATCGGTGATGGCGGTGTTTTCGACCGTCGACATCAGGACGCTGGACGAAGGCGCGGCGTCGCTGGGCGCCTCGCCATGGCGGCGCTTTCGCGACGTGATCGTTCCCAATGCGGTGCCGGGGATTCTGGCCGGCTCCCTGATGGTGGTGACGCTCTCGCTCGGCGAGTTCAACCTGACCTGGATGCTGCATACGCCGCTGACCAAGACACTCCCCATTGGGCTTGCCGACAGCTACGCCTCGATGCGGCTGGAGGTGGCTTCGGCCTATACGCTGATTTTCTTCATCATGATCATCCCGCTCCTGGTCGCGATGCAGATATTTGCCGACAAGGAGCAGGCAAGATGAATGCGGGCAAGGGACACGGCGCATCGGTGCGCGTTGATGCTTGCGGCAAGACCTTTGCCGACGGCACCCGCGCGCTCGAGCCCGCCACCCTCGACATCGCGCGCGGCGAAACGCTGGTGCTGCTCGGTCCCTCCGGCTGCGGCAAGACCACCATGCTGCGCATCATCGCCGGCCTCGAACTGCCGGATCCGGGAGGCCGGGTGCTGTTCGACGGCCGCGACATGACGTCGGTGCCGATCGAGAAGCGCAATGTCGGCATGGTGTTTCAGTCCTACGCGCTGTTCCCCAACATGAGCGTCGCCGACAATATCGGCTACGGCCTGAAGATCCGCGGCATCGGCGGCAAGGAACGCGCCGCGCGCGTCGCCGAACTGGTGGCGCTGACCAATATCACCGGGCTCGAAAACCGCCGCATCGACCAGCTCTCCGGCGGCCAGCGCCAGCGCGTGGCGCTGGCGCGCGCGGTCGCGATCCGGCCGGGTATCCTGCTGCTCGACGAGCCCCTGACCGCGCTCGACGCCGCACTTCGCGACCGGCTGCGCGGCGAACTCAATCGCCTGCTGCGTGCGCTCGGCATCACCACGATCTACGTGACGCACGACCAGTCCGAGGCCATGGAACTCGGTGATCGCATCGTTGTCATGCAGAAGGGAACGATCGCCCAGATCGGTACCCCGCGCGAAATCTATTTTCAGCCGAAAAATCGTTTCGTGGCGGAATTCATCGGCGCGGCGAACATCATCGAGTCGCCGCTCGAGAACGGCCATCTCGTGCTGCCGGGCGGACGGCAACCGATCGGCGGCGATGCAAGTCTACCCGCCGCGCTCGCCATGATCCGCCCCGAGACCATCCGCGTGGTGGAGGCCGGAAATGCGCCACTGTCGGGAACCGTCGACAGCGTCAGCTTCATCGGCGACCGCCAGCGCATGGTCGTCAGCGGCGCGTCGGCCAAGCCTCTCACCGTCGATGCGCCGAACACCATCAAGGCCCAGGCCGGCGAGCGGGTCGGCCTGTTGATCGCACCGGATGCCATCCGCCTGCTGCCGCCGGAGAAGTGAAGAAGCCCGATGCCGGAAAAACCAGTTCATGTCGCCCAGATTTCCGATCTGCACATCAAGCCGCCGGGATCGCTCGCCTACGGCCGGGTCGATACCGCGGCCGCGCTGGAACGCTGCGTCGCAGCCCTGAACGCATTCAGGCCACGGCCCGACTTCGTGGTGATCTCGGGTGATCTTGCGGATACGCCGACGGCCGAGGAATACCAGTATCTCAAGCGCCTGCTGGCGCCGCTGGAGTTGCCGTTCGCCGGCATTCCCGGCAATCACGATTCCCGCGAGCTGATGCGCGCCGCGTTCCCGTCAGCAGCCTACGCGTTTTCATCCGGGCCGCTCAACCAGCGCGTTGAAATCGCGGGGCTCGATCTGGTGCTGCTGGATTCGAGCGTGCCGGGCAAGCCCCATGGCGAGCTCGATGCGCCGACCCTGCAATGGCTCGAGGCAATGCTTGCAACCTCGCCGGACAAACCGGCGCTGGTGTTTCTGCATCATCCGCCGTTCAAGACCGGCATCTGGCACATGGACCGCCAGAATCTGCTCAACGCCGCCGACCTCGCCGCCGTCGTCAGCCGTCATCCGCGCGTGCAGCGCATCGCCACCGGCCACGTCCACCGCGCGACGCTGACGATTTTCGCCGGCGTCGCGACCACGATCTGCCCGGCGCCCAATCACGCCGTCGATCTCGATCTGGCCGAACTGCGCGAGCCCTCCTTCAAGGTCGAGCCACCGGCTCTTCACCTCCACAGCTGGTTCCCCGGCGACGGTTTTGGCAGCGTTGTCACCCACCAGGTCCCGATCGGCCATTTCGACGGCCCGCATCCGTTCTTCGGGCCGGACGGGAAGTTGCTTTGAGGGGGTGGATTTCGTAATCCAGATGCCGGCAACAAGATCCCGTAAGGAAAAACCATGGTTGACGCGCTGATCATCGATGCATGCAGGACGCCGCGGGGCATTGGCAAGGCGGGCAAGGGCGCGCTGTCGGGCATTCATCCGCAGCGGCTGGGCGCCACCGTGCTGCGGGCGCTGGCCGATCGCACCGGGATCAATACCGCCGATGTCGACGACATCATCTGGGGCACCAGCTCGCAGAGGGGCCCGCAGAGCGGCGATCTCGGCCGGATGTCGGCGCTCGATGCCGGCTACGATGTCCGCGCCTCGGGCGTCACGCTGGATCGTTTCTGCGGCTCCGGCATCACCAGCGTCAACATGGCGGCGGCCTCGATCATGTCGGGCTCCGAGGATCTCGTCATCGCCGGCGGCACCGAGATGATGTCGATGGAGGGCCGCCGCGGCGAGGGCCCGTTCATGATGGACAATGGCAACCTGCATCTGCGCGCGCTGCAGCCGCAGTCGCATCAGGGGGTCTGCGCCGATGCCGTCGCGACGCTGGAAGGCATCACGCGGGAGGATGTCGACCGGCTCGGATTCGAGAGCCAGCAGCGGGCCGCCAACGCCATCAAGGCCGGTCATTTCGCCAAGAGCCTCGTTGTCGTCTATCGCGAGGATGGCAGCCTCGCGCTCGACCGCGAGGAATATCCGCGGCCGCAGACCACGCTCGAAGGGCTGGCCGGCCTCAAGCCCGCCTTCCCAGCGGTGGCGGATTATCCGCTCGACGACAAGGGCACGACCTATCGCAACCTGATCCTGCAGAAGTTTCCCGACCTCGATATCAACTTCATGCATCACGCCGGCAATTCGTCGGGGGTCGTCGATGGCTCGGCAGCGCTTCTGCTGGCATCGCCCGGTTACGCCAGGGCACACGGCCTGAAGCCCCGCGCGCGCGTGGTGGCGATGGCGAATATGGGCGATTCACCGACGCTGATGCTGAACGCGCCGGTGCCGGCCGCGCGCAAGGTGCTGGCCAAGGCCGGGCTCTCGCTCGACGACATCGATCTGTTCGAGATCAACGAGGCATTCGCGGTGGTGGCCGAGAAGTTCATCAGGGACCTCGACCTCGACCGCGACAAGGTCAATGTCAACGGCGGGTCGATTGCGCTCGGTCATCCCATTGGGGCGACCGGCGCCATCCTGATCGGCACGATTCTCGACGAGCTGGAGCGGCGGGATCTCAAGCGCGGCCTCGTGACCATGTGCGCCGCCGGCGGAATGGCGCCGGCGATCATCGTCGAGCGCGTCTAGACCGGCAAGATCGGCACCTGGAGAAACCGATCGCGGTCCAAACCCGCCTGATGATCCGTAGCGTTTTCGAGCGAAGTGGATGCCGGTTCGCGTGAAGAAAACGCGTGAAATAAAAGAGAAAGAGCCTCGGTCCTGATTCAATCAGAACCGAGGCTCTGACGGCCCCCGCCGATCAGCTTGCCTTGGCCATGTCGTCGTCTTCCGGGGAGTTCAAATACATCCCGGACATGGTGTCGACCCAGCACAGATGGTCGTGAACCTTGACCACGCCGGTGACGTTCTCCGCGGCGACGACCGCGGCCTTCCGCGCACGCTCTTCCGTGATGACGCCGCTCAGATGGACGATGCCGTCGCGCACGATCACGCTGAGGCCGAACGGGCACCAGTCGTTCTTCTCGATCGCATCGATGACGCGGTTGCGAATGTGGTCGTCGTCGGCCGTCGGATCCGGAATTTCCTTGGCGAGGCTCGCGACCGCCTGCAACAGGTTGGAACGCGACACGATGCCGACGATCTTGTCGGCGCGCATCACCGGCAGGCGCTTGATGTTGTTCTTCTCCATCAGCTCCACGATCGTCTCCAGCGGCGTATCTTCGGTGATCGTCAGCGGCTGCGGCGTCATGATCTCGGAGATCTTGCTGCCGTGCTCGTGAACGAAATCGGCCGCGGCCTTGCCTGGGCCGAGGATGAATTTCAGGAACCGGCCGCGCTTGCGCTGGGTGCCGATCTCGCTGCGGCGAATGAAATCGCCTTCCGAAACGATGCCGACGAGCTTTCCGTCGGTGTCGACCACCGGAAGCCCGCTGATGTGCTTCTGCAGCATGGTATTCGCCGCGTCGGCGACCTTGGTGTCCGGTGTGACCGATATGACCGGTCGGGTCATGATCTGGTGGGCGCGCATGGGAGGCTCCGCAAGTTCGAGATTAAAACCGATGAAAGGTAAATTAGGCCAGCCCGGGCAGCCCGATTTGACGCAGGTCAAGGGCGGGGCAGGTGCTCTCCACTTGATGCAGCTCAATGTAACCCCCGGTTAGGGGCTTATCCTGCAAAAAAGGGACGTAAAATGTGGAGGTTGTCATGATGGAGCTTTCCGTACCGCGCGCCGAGATTCTTGAGCAACCGGCCGCCGATGCCGCCACGCAATTAACCAAGGCGAACAAGCACGCGCTGGATTTCATGACGGGCGCGCAGAAAATACTGCTTGAGGAGCTGGTGTTCGCCGGCAACGAGATGCTGGAGCGGACGCGAACCGAAACACATCTGCTCTCCGAGTTCGTCTCGAAAATGGCCGGATCGCATTCGGTCAAAGACCTGAGAACGATGTGCGAGGAATGCGGCCGGCACCAGATCGATTTCGTTCGCCGCGACAGCGAGCGGCTGTTCAAGCATGGCGAACGGATGCTGGAAGCTGCATCGAAGCTGTTTCGGCCGCAGGGCTGAACCGGCTTTGGTCTGTACTGTCTTGGGTCTGTCATGGATTTGAACGTTAATCGCCGGACGGAAGTGGAAGAGATGGATTCCATGAAATCGACATCGACCTTGCCGAAGGCCGAGGCGCCGAGGCTGCCCTGTCCCGCGCATGCCCCGGGCTATGCAGAGGGTCGCGCCGCCGTCCCGGCCGAGCCGGCGCCTGAAGCTCACAAACCGCCGCAGCCGGAAACGTTCGAGGGCGACCGCGCGCTTCACGCGTTGGCGGCGCGCCTGACCGGCGGCATATCGCCGGTCGCGCTTTCACTCGCCTTTATCGATTGGGCGGCGCATCTGGCGACGGCGCCGCAGCGGCGGATGGAGATCGCCCAGGAGGGGATGCGAGACGCGGCCGGGTTCCTTGAAACGGCGTTGCATAGTTTCTCGCCTGGCCAGCAGCCATGGTCGCTGATCAAACCGAAGCCGCAGGACCGGCGTTTTGCCGCGCCGGAGTGGGAAAGCCCGCCGTTCAATCTGCTCGCCCAGGCGTTTCTCCTGAGGGAGCAATGGTGGCACGACGCGACCACCGGCGTGCGCGGCGTGGCGCCGGCCAACGAGGCGGTCGTCGAGTTTTCCGTGCGGCAGGTGCTCGACATGCTGGCGCCGTCCAATTTCGCCGCCACCAATCCCGAGGTCCTGCAAAAAGCCTTCCAGAGCGGCGGCGAGAACTTCGTGTTCGGCTGGCAGAACTGGTGCAACGATCTGATGCGTATGCTGTCGTCCGGCAAGCCGGCCGAGGACCAGGAATTCGTCGTCGGCAAGACCGTGGCGACGTCGCGCGGCAAGGTCGTGTACCGCAACGAGCTAATCGAGCTGATCCAGTATTATCCGACCACCGGCAAGGTGCGCCCGGAGCCGATCCTGATCGTGCCGGCCTGGATCATGAAATACTATATTCTCGATCTGTCGCCGCATAATTCGCTGGTGAAGTTCCTGACCGGCGAAGGTTATACCGTCTTCATGATCTCCTGGCGCAATCCGGGGCCAGACGATCGCGATATCGCCTTCGACGATTATCGCAAGCTCGGTGTGAAAGCCGCGATCGACGTCATCGGGGTCATCGTCCCGCGCCGGCAGATCCATGCGCTCGGCTATTGCCTGGGCGGCACGCTGCTGTCGATCGCAGCCGCGACGATGGGACGGGACGGCGACGACAGGCTGAAGACGATCACCTTGCTGGCGGCGCAGACGGATTTCACCGAGGCCGGCGAACTGACGCTGTTCATCAACGAGAGCCAGATCGCGTTCCTCGAAGACATGATGTGGGAACACGGCGTCCTCGACACCACGCAGATGGCGGGCGCGTTCCAGCTGCTGCGCTCGAACGATCTGATCTGGTCGCGGGTCAGCCGCGACTATTTGATGGGCGAACGGGCAACGCCCAGCGACCTGATGGCCTGGAATGCCGACGCCACGCGCCTGCCGTACCGGATGCATTCCGAATATCTGCGCAAGCTGTTCCTCGACAACGACCTGGCGGAGGGCCGCCACCTCGTCGAGGGCAAGCCGATCGCATTGTCGGATATTCATCCGCCGATGTTCGTGGTCGGGACGGTTCGCGACCACGTGGCGCCATGGAAGTCCGTCTACAAGATCCACTACCAGGTGGACGCCGACGTCACGTTCCTTCTGACCAGCGGCGGCCACAATGCCGGCGTCGTCGCGCCGCCCGGCGAGGACGGCCATTTCTATCAGGTCAAGACCAAGCCGGAGGATACGCCCTATGTCGGCCCCGATGAATGGCTGAAGGAGGCGCCGCGGACCGAAGGATCATGGTGGCCCGAATGGACGCGGTGGCTCGCCGCGCGATCGGGCGAACCATGCGAGCCGCCGCGGATGGGTACGGGATCGGCGGATGGTCAAAGCCTGCCGGATGCGCCCGGCGACTACGTTCATCGTTAGAGCGTTTTCGAGCGAAAGCCTGCCCCGCACTTGATGCGGGGTGGATACCGGTTCGCGTGAAGAAAACGCGTTAAAACGAGAATCTAGAGCTTCGGTTCTGATCCACTCAGAACCGATCATGCTCTAGCCGGCCGGCTACTTCTCCAGCGCGGCGAGCTTCCGATAGGCCTCGGCGGCGGTCTGCAACAGGCGCTCCTGGCGCTTTGGGCCGAGGAAGTGCCAGGGCGCATGGGCGCCGTCGCGCTGCAAGGTCGCCGCGAGCGCACGGCCCCTCTCGTCATCGTTCAACTGTCCGAGAGATCGCTGCGCCTTGCGCAGATGTTTCAAGCCGGCCTGCAGCTTCGAAAACCTCTTGCCCGGAAACAGGTCTTCGAATGCCCCGATCGAATAGCTGAGCTTCTTGTTCAGCAGGCGCAGCCGATGCCGCTTCTCCGCGTCCATTTCGAGAAGCTTGCGGCTCTTCCTCAGGAGCTTCCCGAGCCGTCGCGTCAGTTCCTCCGCGGCGTATTCGGCGATCGGGATGGCGCGTTCTTGCGCGGCCTGCTTTCCCTTTTTGATCGACCATGGCCCATTCTCGATCCAGCTGGAGGTGTCCTTGATCAGCCGCCGATACCTGGCTGAGCGAAGCGCCCGCGCCAGAAGGCGATGGCTGTTCGCACGCTTGTCGTTCCAGGCGCGATAATAGGGTTCGTCTTGCGGCTGCTTCCTGTCGATGGCCTGCAACCGCTCGGTCGCCACGTCCAGATCGCGCGCAGCGCCAAGATGGGCGTTCAGCCACTTCAATTCATCTCTTATCCCTGTCCGTTGCGAATCGGCGACCATCGGCGAGAAAAACCATATGACGGTGCGCAAGCGCGTCAGCGCGATGCGCATTTGATGCAGCGCCGTGGAATCGCCTTTGCACGTCGCTTCGTGATTGGCCGAGAGATCGCCGAGATAACGGCGCGCGATCACCCGAAAGGCCGTATCGCAGGCCATCATCGCATTCAGCCGCGGCGCCGGGCGGCGCGGCGTCGCCGCCGGCTTGACGCGGCCGGCGACTTTACCCGCTGATTTCCGGGATCGCGAAATCGCTGTTTCTGCCGGCATGTCTAGGCCGCTTCCCCACGCGTGATCCGGCTCTTGCATTGTTTCAAGCTCTGCTCTGGCGTTCCCGAGGCATCGATGACCCCCCAGTCGATCGGGCCGATATTATAGGTCTCCTGCAGCCCGGCAATCTCGGGCGTGGCGTCGGAGGCGTCCTGCTCGCGGCGGCCGACGCGGCGCAGCCTTGTCGCAAGGTCGGCGACGAGAAAAAGCCCGATAAACCGGACATTTAGCCTGTGCGCGGCGTCGCGTACCGCATTGCGCTCCTCTTCCCGGGCAAACACCGCATCGACCACGACGGAATGGCCCTGCGACAGAACGCGCACGGCGCGTTGCACCAGGATCTCGTAGATCTGCTCGGAAATCTCCGCCCCATAGGCGCTTTCGGGCAGGCGATCGGTTTCATTGACCTTGAACAGCTGCTTGCGCAGAACATCGCTGCGCAGCACCACGGCTCCCGGCTGCGGCAGCAGTAAGGGTGCGAGCGCGCGCGCCGTGACCGATTTTCCGGTTCCCGACAGCCCGCCGACCGCCACCAGCACCGGCGTCTTTGGGGCGATCGTCAGGCGCGCAAGTTCGAAATAGGCGCGAGACGAGCGCATGGTGTCGCTGGTGTCACGCGCATTCCGGTTGAGCCGGGCGAGCAGCACTTCGGCGCGGATCGCCGCTCGCAGCGATATGAACAGGGGAAGGACGCCGAGCGCGTCGAGATTTTCGCTTTCGGTGACCGCCAGATATCTGTTGAGCAGGATGTTCGCTTCGGCCTGCCGGCCGTAGCGGATGAAATCCATCAGCGGGAATGCAAGGTCGTAGAGCACATCCGTCGACGCCATCACGGGATCGAACTCGATCGCATCGAACAACACCGGCTTGCCATCGATCAGGACGATATTGGCCAGATGCAGGTCGCCGTGACAGCGCCGCAAAAATCCGCGGCTGCCGCGCTGCTCCAGCAACGGGCGAATTCTCGCAAACGCGGATAACGACGCCTGCCTGAGATCTTCGATGTCACCGGGGGAAAAGCAGGCCGCTTCCCGGAACGCCCTCGCATTGTCCGCGATGATGGCCGGAATCGAGTTGATCCAGGGCGCAGCCTGTGCGGGCGGCGCAACGGTGTGGGAGGCTGCGATGGCTTCCGCAATCGCCTCCGCCAGACCGGTGTCGAGCGGGCCGGCTGCGGCCAAGTGGTCGATGGTTTGACGTTCGTCGAAGCGGCTCATTTCAACGGCATATTCGACCGCCTCGCCTTTGCCGTCGATCTCAAGCGATCCGTCGCTGCGTTGGGTGATCGGAACCACGCGATGGTAGACTTGCGGCGCGAACTGGCGATTTATCCGGATCTCCTCGTCGCAAGCGGCTTTCCGCTTCGCCAGCGTCGAGTAATCAAGGAAGGGAAAGCGGACGGCGCGTTTGATCTTCAGCGCACGGTCGCCTTCCAGAAAAACCGACGCGGCGTGGGTATCGATACGCTGAACATGCGGATGCGTCGCGGGATCGGTCAGGTAAGCGAAGACGCGCCCTTGGACGCGGGAGTCGGCTGCGGTTGAATCGGTCATTCGCCGTCGAGCCCTAGGGTTTGAGGACCGCGGCGCCGAGGATTTGTCCGGTCCGCAGTTTCTTCAGGACGTCGTTGGCCTCGGCAAGTGGAAATGCCGTGGTTTGGGTCCGGATTCCGGCCTGCGGGACGATTTTGAGGAAATCCAGCCCGTCCTGCCGCGTCAGATTGGCCACCGACACCAGTTGCCGCTCTTCCCAGAGGATATCGTAAGGGAAGCTCGGGATATCGCTCATGTGAATGCCTGCGCATACCACCCGGCCGCCCTTGCGCACGGCACGCAGCGCCGCCGGCACCAGCTCACCGGCGGGCGCGTAGATGATGGCGGCATCGAGCGGCTCGTCAGGCGGATCGCCCGAAGCGCCGGCCCACGCCGCGCCCAGACTGCGGGCAAAATCCTGCGCCGCGACGTCACCGGCTCGCGTGAAGGCATAAACGGCGCGGCCTTGCCAGCGCGCGACCTGGGCGACGATGTGCCCCGCAGCGCCGAAGCCATAAATGCCGAGCCGCTTCGCGTTGCCCGCCATCACCAGCGAGCGCCAGCCGATCAGGCCGGCGCATAACAAGGGCGCGATCGCAACGTCGTCGCCGTCTTCGCCGAGCGGGAAGGCATAACGCGCGTCGGCAATGGCGTGGGTGGCGAAGCCGCCATCCCGCGTGTATCCGGTGAAAAGCGGCCGGTCGCAGAGATTTTCCATGCCCTCCTTGCAGAAGCGGCAGACGCCGCAGGTATAGCCGAGCCAGGGGATTCCCACCCGTTCGCCAATCCGGTGGGTGGTGACGTTGCGGCCGACGAGGTCGACGCGGCCGACGATTTCATGGCCGGGAAC
>JBAUUA010000316.1:0-6778 GCA_049582465.1 Bradyrhizobium sp.
CCGCTGACCAATTTCGCCGTGCTGCAGGCGCTGCCGATGATCGCGGAGGCCAATCCGCAAACTGGCCTGTTGATGGAATCGCTGATGGCGACGGTAGCGCAGAGCGACAAGGAAGCGAAACTCCGGATTCGCGCGTTCCTCGACCGCAAGACCGCGAAGGTGAAGCCGACCTGACATGAGCGCGCAACCCACCATGTCCATGCCGAAGGCGCAAAGCCGCGCGCCGCTGCGTGCGATCTCGTTCAACGATCCTGCGGTCACGATCGAGCGCCGCGAGGACGGCACCATCTATCTCCGTCCCAGGATCGCGCTCGGCGACTATCCGCAGCGCCTCACCGACCGCCTGCATCATTGGGCGCAAACGGCGCCGGACCGCATCTTCATGGCGGAGCGCGACGGCGGCCGCGGCTGGCGGCAAATCACCTACGCTGAATTATTGACCTCGAGCCGGCATATCGCATCCGGCCTGTTGGCGCGCGGCCTTTCCGCCGAGAAGCCGGTCGTGATCCTGTCCGGCAATTCGATCGACCATGCCTTGATCGCGTTCGGCGCGCTCTATGCGGGGATTCCGTTCTGCCCGGTGTCGCCGGCCTATTCGCTGGTGTCGAAGGATTACGGCAAGCTTTCCTATCTGATGAAACTCTTGACCCCCGGCCTCATCTTCGCCGACGACGCCGACAAATTCGCCGATGCGCTGCAGGCCAACGTTCCCGCCGGCGTCGAGATCGCCGCCGCCTTTGGCGCGTTGCCCGGACGTGACGTGACCATGCTCGCCGATCTCATGGCGACGCCGCTGCATGGCGGTCTCGACGCGCTGCATCAGGCCATCGGTCCCGATACGATCGCGAAATTCCTGCTCACCTCGGGCTCGACCGGCAATCCCAAGGCCGTCATCAACACCCAGCGGATGCTCTGCGCCAACCAGGTGATGATCCGCGAAACCATGGCGTTCCTGAAGGACGAGCCGCCGGTCATCGTCGACTGGCTGCCGTGGAATCACACCTTTGGCGGCAACCACAATATCGGGCTCGTGCTGTACAATGGCGGCTCGATGTATCTCGACGCCGGCAAGCCGATGCCCGGCGGTATCGAGGAGACCGTGCGCAATCTGCGCGAGGTTTCGCCGACGGTCTATTTCAATGTCCCTAAAGGTTATGAATCGCTGCTGCCGTATTTGCGCGACGACGCGGCGCTGCGCGAAAAATTCTTCGGCCGGCTGCACGCGATGTTCTTCTCGGGCGCGGCGCTGTCGCCGTTCGTCTGGAACAGCCTCGACGAACTCTCGGTGCAGGCAACCGGCTCCCGCGTGCCGATGCTGACCGGGCTCGGCGCCACCGAGAGCGCACCGTTCTTCATGTCGGTCAATCCCCGCACCAGCCGTTCCGGCCATATCGGGCTTCCCGTATCCGGCAACGATGCCAAGCTGGTTCCCAACAACGGCAAGCTGGAGGTTCGCGTCAAAGGGCCGAACGTCACGCCGGGCTACTGGCGGCAGCCGGAACTGACCGCAAAGGCCTTCGACGAGGAGGGCTTTTACAAGTTCGGCGATGCCATCAAGCCGGCCGATCCGAACGATCTCGATGCCGGCTTCGATTTCGACGGCCGCATCGCCGAGGATTTCAAATTGGCCAGCGGCACCTGGGTCAGCGTCGGCCCCTTACGCGCGCGTTTCATCGCGGCCTGCGCGCCGCTGGTGCGCGACGTCGTCATTGCCGGCATCAACCGCGACGAGATCTCGGCGATTGTCGTGCTCGATCTCGACGGCTGCCGCCTGATCAATCCGACCACGCCGATCGACGACCTGGCGCTCATGGCGGCCGATCCCCTGATCCGCGAGGCGTTTCGCGAGCGTTTCACGAAGTTCCTCGCGACCTCGACCGGTTCGTCGACGCGCATCACCCGCGCGGTGCTGCTCGATTCGCAGCTGTCGATCGACCGCGGCGAGGTCACCGACAAGGGCTCGATCAACCAGCGCGCGGTGCTCGATGGCCGTGCCGCCCTGATCGAACAGCTTTATGCCCCGGCGCCGCCGGACCACGTGATAACGCTCTAACCGAATTCGAAACACCAGTCTCACCCAAAGGGGGATATCATGCAGTTGAAGGATCAGGCCGCCATCGTCACCGGAGGCGCATCGGGATTGGGTGCCGCCACCGCCCGCCGGCTTGCAGCGGCGGGAGCCAAGGTCGCCGTGTTCGACCTCAACGCAAAACTCGCCGAGAGCCTCGCCGGCGAGATCAAGGGCGTCGCGGTTGTCTGCGACGTCGCCGACCCGGCTTCCGCGGAAGCCGCCATCGTCGCCGCCTCCAAGGCTCATGGGCCTGCGCGCGTGCTGGTCAATTGCGCCGGCATCGGCGTCGCCAAGCGGGTGGTCGGCCGCGACGGCCCGATGCCGCTCGGCGATTTCGAGCGGGTGATCAAGGTCAATTTGATCGGCTCCTTCAACATGCTGCGGCTGGCGGCCGCGGAGATGGCAAAACTCGAGCCGCAGTCGACCGGCGAACGCGGCGTCATCATCTCCACCGCCTCGGTGGCGGCCTATGACGGCCAGATCGGCCAGTCGGCCTATTCGGCCTCGAAGGGCGGCATCGTCGGCATGACGCTGCCGATCGCGCGCGAACTGGCGCAATTCGGCATCCGCGTGCTCACCATCGCGCCCGGCCTGTTCCTCACCCCGCTATTGGGCGGGCTGCCGCAGGAGGCGCAGGACTCGCTCGCGGCTGCGATCCCGTTCCCGCACCGGCTCGGGCAGCCCGACGAGTTCGCCTCGCTCGCCATGCACATGATCGACAACCCCTATCTCAACGGCGAGGTGGTGCGGCTCGACGCCTCGCTGCGCATGGCGCCGAAATAAGGTCCATTGCATGTTCGTCCACCGCCGCGACGTGCAGATCCAGTGGGGTGATTGCGACCCCGCCAACATCGTCTATTACCCGCGCTACTTCGCGATGTTCGACGACTCGACCTCGATCATGTTCGAGGCGGCCGGCTTCTCCAAGCAGGACATCATCAAGAGGTATGGGCTGGTTGGCATACCGATGGTGGATACGCGGGCGAAGTTCTACATCGCCTCGACCCACGGCGACTGGATCACCATCGAAAGCCGGGTCGAGAGCTTCAAGCGCTCGAGCTTCGAGGTGACCCACAAGGTGTTCAAAGGCGAGGCGCTGGCGATCGAGGCGTTCGAGACCCGGGTGCTGGTCGGCCATCACCCGGACGATCCGAACCGGCTGAAATCGGCGGCGGTGCCCGCCGAAATCATTGCCAGGTTCATGGCTGACTGACCCCGGCGGGCTATCCCGCCGTGACACTATGACCTAAAGAAGGGGCTGATTTCGCAATCGAATTTTGATCTAGACTGACAACAACACTTTACAGGGAGAGAGCAATGAAGAGGTTCTATCTGTCGGCGGCGGTGGTCGCCGCGGCGCTTGCTTTGCCGGGGTTGCCGGTGCTGGCGCAGACCAGCGAGATCACCATCGGTATCTCGCTGACAACCACCGGACCCGGCGCGGCGCTCGGTATTCCCGAGCGCAATGCGCTGGAATTCGTGACCAAGGAAATCGCCGGCGTGCCGCTGAAGGTGATCGTGCTCGACGACGGCGGCGACCCGACCACCGCCACCACCAATGCGCGGCGCTTCGTCACGGAGTCCAAGGCCGACATCATCATGGGCTCGTCGACCACGCCTCCGACGATCGCGGTGTCCAACGTCGCCAACGAGGCGGGCGTTCCCCATATCGGCCTCTCGCCGTTCCCGATCACGCCGGAGCGCGCCAAATGGTCGGTCTCGATGCCGCAGCCGATCCCGATCATGGGCAAGGTGCTGTACGAGCACATGAAGGCGCATAACGTCAAAACCGTCGGCTATATCGGCTACTCCGATTCCTACGGCGATCTCTGGTTCAACGACTTCAAGTCGCAGGGTGTGGCGATGGGCCTGACGCTCGCCGACGAGGAACGCTTTGCGCGGCCGGATACGTCAGTGACCGGGCAGGTGCTCAAGCTCGTCGCCGCCAATCCCGACGCGATCCTGGTCGGTGCCTCCGGCACCGCGGCGGGCCTGCCGCAGACCGAGCTGCGCGATCGCGGCTACAAGGGCCTGATCTACCAGACCCACGGCGCCGCCAGCATGGACTTTATTCGTATCGCCGGCAAAGCCGCCGAAGGCGTGCTGATGGCGTCCGGTCCTGTCATGGATCCCGAGGACCAGCCCGACAGCGCGCTGACCAAGAAGCCGGGAATGGCGCTCGACAAGGCCTATGAGGCCAAATACGGCCCCAACAGCCGCAGCCAGTTCGCCGGCCATTCCTATGATGCGTTCCTGGTGCTCGAACGCGTGATCCCGGTGGCGTTGAAGACGGCCAAGCCCGGCACGCCGGAATTCCGCGAGGCGATCCGCCAGGCCCTGCTCAGCGAACGTGACATCGCCGCGAGCCAGGGCGTCTACAATTTCACCGAAAAGGATCGCTACGGCCTCGACGACCGCTCGCGCATCCTGTTGACGGTGAAGGACGGCAAATACGTGCTGGTGAAGTAAGCCGGCTGAGCCGTGTAGGGTGGGCAAAGCGAAGCGTGCCCACCAACGCAGCGATCTTCGTGAGACAAATGGTGGGCACGGCGCAGATGCGCCTTTGCCCACCCTACTTTTCCTGAATGAACGCGAGCCGGCCTCTCTCCAGGGGCCGGCTTTTTTCTTGCCCGGAGCATGCTTGGACAGGGCGCAGAATCTCTCGCGCCGAATTTCGCGCTCGCAGCCCGATGTCCCGGGCGCTTGTTCGCCAGACTCAGGTAACGATATCCACGCTGGAGATCTTGGCCTGTTCGGCCTCGAGTTCCTGAGCGGCCTGGATGCGTTGCTGGTCTGATTTGATCGTCGCGGTACTTGCGTTCGTTGTTTCGTCTGCGACGAGCCTGACTTCTGCCTGGCTGACGATGATGTGAGCCGGGTAGGTTGGGCCTATGTTGCTCATGTCCCCCTCCTGGAGTTCCCTTAAATTTGCAGGGATTCGTTCATGTCTTCTTAAGGGGTTCGGTTAACGCGCGAACGAATCTCTCATCACAAAGGGGGACGTGAGGCACTTCCCGCAATTTTTGGGCTGGCCGGCCGTTTCGGGGCGGCCACGACGCTAAACCGCGCTTTCGCCTTCGTGGGTAAAGCCGAGATAGCTCGCCGCCACGCGGGCGTTGCTGGCGATGTCCTTTGCCGATCCGTCCAGGATGAATTCGCCGAGTTCCATCACATAGGCGCGGTCGGCGATCTGCAATGCGGCCTGCGCGTTCTGTTCGACCAGCAGCACCGAGACGCCGCTCGCGCGCAGCTCGCCGATGGTGCGGAAGATGTCGGCGACGATGATCGGGGCGAGCCCGAGGCTCGGCTCGTCCAGCATCAGTAGCTTTGGCGCGCCCATCAGGGCGCGGCCCATCGCCAGCATCTGCTGCTCGCCGCCCGACAGCGTGCCGGCGAGTTGGCGGCGCCGCTCCTTCAGCCGGGGAAACAGCGTGTAGACCCGTTCGAACGATTGTGCCGCGACAGCTCTCGCGATCCGGAACGCGCCGAGCTGCAGATTGTCCTCGACGTTCATGGTGGCGAACAGCTCGCGGTGCTCGGGCACCAGGCTTAAGCCCACCGCGACGCGGTCCTCGATCTCGAACTGCGCCATATCCTCGCCGGCAAAGGCGACGTGCCCCTTCAGCGGCAGGATACCCATGATGGCGTTCAACAACGTGGTCTTGCCGGCGCCGTTGGCGCCGATGATGGTGACGATCTCGTTGCCGCCGACTTCGAGCGACACCGAACGGACGGCTTCCACCTTGCCGTAGGAGATGTGGGCATCGGCGACCGTCAAGAGCGCGCTCATGCGACCGCTCCGAGATAGGCCTTGATCACGTCGGGATTGGTCTTGATCGCTTGCGGCGTGCCCTCGGCGATCTTGGTGCCGAAGTCGAGCACGACGATGCGGTCGGCGAGATCCATCACGAAGCCCATGTCGTGCTCCACCAGCAGCACCGACATGCCGCCGTCGCGCAAGGCTCGCAGCAGCGCGGCGAGCCGCTGCTTCTCCATGTGGCGCAGGCCCGCGGCCGGTTCGTCGAGCAGCAGCAGCATCGGGTCGACGCACAGCGCACGCGCGATCTCGACGATGCGCTGCTGGCCAAGCGAGAGCGAGCCGGCCTGCGCATCGATCTGGTCGGAAAGCCCGACCCGCTCGATCTGCCGCGCGGCTTCCGCCAGCAGTCTCGCCTCGTCGGCGCGGTCGAGCCGCAGCATGCTGGCAAGCGCACCGGAATGGCCGCGCAGATGCGCGCCGATCGCGACGTTTTCCAGGACCGTCATGTCCGGCACCAGCTTGACGTGCTGGAACGTGCGGGCGACGCCGAGTTTTGTCACTTCCTGGGGTGGCGCGTTGTCGACGCTCCTGCCGAGCACGGAGATCTTGCCGCCGGTCTTGGAGAGCACGCCGGTGATCAGATTGAAGGTGGTGCTCTTGCCGGCGCCGTTCGGGCCGATCAGTGCGACGATCTCCTGGGCCTTCACGTCGAACGAGACGTTGTTGACGGCGATGACGCCGCCGAACTGTTTTCGCGCGTTCTCGATCTGCAGCAGCACCGAGGGGGCGCCGGCCTCGCGCGGTCGCGCTGCCAGCGCCAGCGTCGTGTCGGGCCGCCTGCGGGCCGGCTTGAGCGCGAGCCGCGCCATCAGCCAGGGCCAGACCCCGGTCGGCGCCAGCTGCAGCAGCACCACCAGCAGGATGCCGAACACGATGGTCTCGAGCTG
>JBAUUA010000317.1:0-1781 GCA_049582465.1 Bradyrhizobium sp.
CAACGCCCGACAGCGCGATGCGCCCTCGGGCGCAAAAGTGTTTTGGCATAGGTCTTCCCTGGAAGGCCATTATTGGGCTTGCGCTGATGTTCGACAATCTGTCGGAAAAGCTTGGTGGCATCCTCGATCGGCTGACGGGGCGCGGTTCGCTCAGTGAAGCCGACGTCGATGCCGCGATGCGCGAGGTGCGCCGCGCGCTGCTCGAGGCCGACGTCTCGCTCGACGTGGTGCGCAGCTTCACCGATCGCGTCCGCGAGCAGGCGGTCGGCGCCACCGTCGTCAAGTCGGTGACCCCCGGCCAGATGGTGGTCAAGATCGTCCACGACGAGCTGGTCGCCACGCTGGGCGCCGACGGCCAGACCATCGACCTCAACGCCGTGCCGCCGGTCGCGATCATGATGGTCGGCCTGCAGGGCTCCGGCAAGACCACCACCACGGCCAAACTCGCCCGCCGCCTGACCCAGCGCGACAAGCGCAAGGTGCTGATGGCTTCGCTCGACATCTATCGCCCGGCGGCGATGGAGCAGCTCGCGGTACTCGGGCGCGATCTCGACATCCCAACGCTACCGATCGTCGCCGGCCAGAAGCCGGCCCAGATCGCCAGGCGCGCGCTGGAAGCCGCCAAGCTCGGCGGCTACGACGTGGTGCTGCTCGATACCGCCGGCCGCACCACGCTCGACGAAGAGATGATGACGGAAGCCGCCGAGATCAAAGCCGCGGCTAATCCGCATGAAGTGCTGCTGGTCGCGGACTCCCTGACCGGCCAGGACGCCGTAAACCTCGCGCGGTCGTTCGATCAGCGCGTCGGGCTGACCGGCATCGTGCTGACGCGGGTCGACGGCGACGGCCGCGGCGGTGCCGCGCTGTCGATGCGCGCGGTCACGGGCAAGCCGATCAAGCTGATCGGCACCGGTGAAAAAACCGACGCGCTGGAGGATTTCCACCCGAGCCGGATCGCGGGCCGCATCCTCGGCATGGGCGACGTGGTGTCGCTGGTCGAGAAGGCCGCCGCCAATATCGACGCCGAGAAAGCCGCACGCACCGCCGAGCGGATGCGCAAGGGGCAGTTCGATCTCAGCGACATGCGCGAGCAATTGCTGCAGATGGCCAATATGGGCGGCATCAGCGGATTGATGGGCATGATGCCAGGCATCGCGAAAATGAAAAACCAGATCGCCAACGCCGGGATCGACGACAAGATTCTGAAGCGCCAGGTCGCGCTGATCGATTCGATGACGCGGCAGGAGCGCAAGCACCCCGATATCCTCAAGGCCAGCCGCAAGAAGCGCATCGCCGCCGGCGCCGGCGGCAAGGTCGAGGACCTGAACAAGCTCCTGAAGATGCACCGGAACATGGCCGACATGATGAAGGCGATGGGCTCCGGCAAGCGCGGCCCGATGGCCGGCATCGCGCAGGCGATGGGTTTCGGCGGCGGCATGCCGTCGCCCGAGCAGATGAAGGCGCTGGCCGAAAAAATGCCGGGCGGCGCAGGTGGAGCCGGCATGCCGGAGTTGCCGAAAGATCTTCCCGCCGGCTTGCGGCAGGGCCTGCCGAACCTGCCCGGCCTTACCGGCCTTAGCGGCAAGCCGAACCTGCCGGGCCTCGGCGGCTTCCCCGGCCTCGGCAAGAAGAAATAACCGCGATCCATTCACTTAACCATTCGAACAGACACCTCAAAGGAGAACCAGATGTCAGTCGTTATCCGCCTCGCTCGCGCAGGCACCAAGAAGCGCCCGGTCTACCACGTCGTCGTCGCCGACTCGCGCTTTCCCCGCGACGGC
>JBAUUA010000318.1:0-3719 GCA_049582465.1 Bradyrhizobium sp.
TGGCTCCCCGGGCTGGATTCGAACCAGCGACCATTCGATTAACAGTCGAATGCTCTACCGCTGAGCTACCGAGGAATAGGGCGAAAACCGTGTTCGCACGCGGCAGCGTATAACAAAGCCGTTACGGCTTGCAAAGGACGAAATATCCGGCTCCGGCGCGACATCGAGGGGGCAGGGGAACTGCTTGTGCCGCAAGGCTTTGTTGGCTCTGGCGGCGTGGCGGAACCAGCCGATCCGCGCCTTTCCGCGGGCGCCTCTGCTTCCGGTGTACCACCAACCTGGCGCCAAAAAGACGCATTCCGCATCGACGGTGCAGGGGGCGCCGAATTTCACCACGGAGGTGATTCGATGCGAGATTCGCAGAGCGATTTCTCGAGGCCGATGCCTTCGATCATCCCAGCCGATATCCCCGCGATGAGCGACGACGAATGCCTGATGCGGCTCGCAAAAGCCATCGAGGAACACGATTCCGAACATCTGGACGAGGTCGCAAGGCTGATCGCCCGGCTCGCGGTGACGATCGAATAAGCCCACCATTTGCGAACCGGAAGCAGCTTTGGAAGGACCGCGGATTGCAGGCTTTAGCCGCGCAAACGGCGTTGCGTTTTGGCGAAGTTTGTACCAGAGATGACGCGGTTCCTACTTTCCCGCGGGCATCGTCCGCACGACATCTCAGGGTCCGCCAATGTCCGGTTTTGCGACCGCGCGCCAGAAAATGGTCGATGGCCAGGTGCGCCCCAACGACGTCACCGATATCAGAATTATCGACGCCATGCTGGCGGTGCCGCGCGAGGCCTTTGTCCCGCCGGGCCAGAGCGCGCTGGCCTATCTCGACCGTGATCTGGACATCAGCGAGGGTGCGTCGGCGCGGCGCTTCCTGATCAAGCCGCAGGTGCTGGCAAAGATGCTGCAGGCCGCCGAGATCAAGGAAACCGACAAGGTCCTGGTGGTGGGGTCGGCGCCCGGATACGCGGCGGCGGTGGTGGCGAGGCTTGCCGGCCAGGTGGTTGCGACCGGGGGCGACCCGGGACAGCAGGAAAAGGTAAAAGCGGTGCTGGCCGGGCTCGGGCCGGCCAACCTGACGTTCAAGGCTGCCGCTGCGGCCGAAGGGGATCCGGCGAACGCGCCCTATGACGTGATCGTCCTCGACGGCGCCACCGAGGTCATCCCCGAACGGCTTTTTGGCCAGCTCAGGAGCGGCGGTAGGCTGGTCGGGGTGTTCGCCGCGACAAAGCCGCCGCGGGCCATGATCGTGACACACTCTCACGGTGATTTCGGTACCCGGGCGCTTTTCGACGCGTCGGTTCCGGTGCTGCCTGGCCTTGAACGGCTTCCGGCATTCGTTTTCTAGCCCTCCGGGCCGCTCGCGGCTGTTAAAATCCCGTTCTGAATCAGAAGTGTGGCCCGGATGCTGCACGTGCAGAGTTTCCACCGGCTTGGGTCGGGCCGGGGTTCCGTCCCGCTTGCACCGGGAATAAGGTGCCTGCGGGATACTGACTCGAAGTGAAGCGGTAACCCGGTTCGAGTAAGCTCGAACCGGCGAACGTATGGATGGATAAGCAAGGATGCGTGGGGTGAAGTTGGTTACCGGAGCTGCGGCTGCGGTCCTGCTGATGGCATATATGGGTCCGTTGCCCGCCCTCGCCGATACGATCGAGGCTGCGCTGGTGCGCGCCTATCAGAACAACCCGCAGCTCAACGCGCAGCGCGCCCAGGTCCGCTCCACCGACGAGAACGTGCCGCAGGCGCTCTCGGGCTATCGTCCGAAAGTCGCCGTCACTGCCAGCGCGGGCTACCAATATACGGATACCCTCCTCAACACGGGCGGCACTAATCCTATCACCGGGGGCCCCACCGTCGTCTCAAGCATCAACCACGGCACCAACGCGCCGCGCAGCGCCGGCCTTACGGTCACGCAGACGCTGTTCAACGGCAATCAGACCGCCAACAAGACCCGCGCTGCGGAAAGCCAGGTCTCCGGCGCGCGTGAAGCCTTGCGGTTTCTCGAAGAGAGCGTGCTGCTCTCGGCCGCCACCGTTTATATGGACTACCTGCGCGACTCCGCGATCGTCGAGGTTCAGAAGAGCAACGTTCGCGTTCTCGAACAAACGTTGAAGCAGACGCGCGACCGCTTCAATGTCGGCGAAGTGACGCGCACCGACGTCGCGCAATCGGAAGCGCAGCTTGCCGCCGGCAATACCCAGTTGCTGGCCGCCCAGGCGACGCTGACCACGACGCGGGCGAATTTTCGTCGCATCATCGGCAACGAGCCGGAAGCGCTGGCGCCGGGCTCTCCGGTCGACCGCTTCCTGCCGGCAACGCTGCCCGGCGCGGTCGAGCTGAGCCTGATCGAGAATCCGAACGTGACCGCGGCAATGTTCGGCATCGACGTCAACTATCTCCAGGTCAAGGTCAACGAGGGCGCGTTGCTGCCGACGGTCAGCCTGCAGGCGTCGGTGCAGCAGTCCTACGAACAGACCCTGACGATCTTCCGGTCGTTCGGCGCTTCCGCGGTCGCCCAGATAGCGGCTCCGATCTATCAGGGCGGCGCCGAATATGCGCTGATCCGCCAGTCCAAGGAAAACCTGGCGCAGCAGCGCCTCGTCCTCGAGCAGACCCGCGACCAGACCCGCGCCAATACGGTGACGGCATGGGGCCAGCTGGTGGCCGGCAAGGCGCAGGTCGCGTCAGCCCAGGCACAGGTCACGGCTTCCGAAATCGCGCTCAACGGCGTGCGTGAAGAGGCCAAGGCCGGCCAGCGCACCACGCTCGACGTGTTGAACGCCCAGCAGGCGCTGGTCAATGCGCGCGTCGCGCTGGTCACCGCGCAGCACGATCGCGTCGTCGCATCGTATGCCGTGTTGAGCGCCGTGGGACGGCTGTCGCCGCAGGTGCTCAATCTGCACACCACCGTTTATGACCCGAGCGTGCATTACCAGCAGGTCCGCGATAGCTGGATCGGCGTCCGCACGCCCGACGGACGCTGATCGCCCGAGCCGTCAGCGCTTGCGTGGAGGGATCGCGTTCTCAGATGCGCGATCGGCAGCCGTGAAGCCCCGTTTTGCGTCCGCGTCACGCTCTCCGTCATCGACGAGCGCATGATCTTTTCGCCGCGCCGTCCGTGTTCCCCGGCCGTTCAGCGCGACGCCAGCCTTTGGGCCCCGCGGGCAGGCTTTGGGGATCGTGTGCCCGGCGTTGCTTGCAATCAAATGTTGCCGTGCCATACCCTTGCCTCAGGCAGCTGAGCGATTCGCGCCATATCCGGCGTTCTTAGGCCGCGACGCTTCGGTGCCCTGAGCGGGGGCGGGACTGCCGCGTGATGTCGCGCGGCGCTTGATCTGGGGACAAGTCATGCTTGCGGGATGAAAATCCCGGCCTGCATATCCGGAATCGGCAAATCCGCTTTCGCTTGGTGTAAAACGCATGCAAGGGCGTTGATGATGTGGAGTCGGAAATGACGCAGCCCGCAAAGGCCCAAGAACCCTCGATGGAGGAGATTCTGGCGTCGATCCGTCGCATCATTGCCGACGACGAGGCCAAGCCGCCGGCTGTCGAAAAACCTGCTGCCGTTGCCGCGCCGGGAAAGCCGGAGAAGCCCGCCGCTGCGCCGCCGGCGAAGCCCGCGATGAAGGAGGCTCCTCCGCCGCCGGCTCCCGCTCCGCCACCTGCCGCAGCGAAAGCGCCTGCGCCAGCTCCGAAGCCCGCGCCACCTCCTGCGC
>JBAUUA010000319.1:0-3534 GCA_049582465.1 Bradyrhizobium sp.
CTCGTGACCAACGTGCATATCGTCCCCGTCGACGCCGACACGCCGCCGAGCGGCGTCGGGGAGCCGGGCGTGCCTCCCTTCGCACCGGCGCTGATCAACGCCATCTTCGCAGCGACCGGCAAACGAATCCGGGCCCTGCCGATCGGTAAGCAACTGGAGACTTGAGGCGAGGTCGGCGGACTTCCAACCGGGATAAGGATGAGGACGCTCGCGGCAGTCGCCCCGAGCGTCCTTTTGCTTTGGGCAACGGTCGGTTCGGGATTGAAACCTCCTAATACGAGACTTCTCTTGACCTGAACGAGGCCTGCCTGCATTTGAGCAGTGGATCGCGCGGCGGTCGGCGGCAAACGGCCGCGGCCGCACGGTCACGAGGATAATCTCTGATGGGGGATTCGATTAAACATACGGCGCCGGTGGTGATCGTTGGCGGAGGCCCGGTCGGGATGGGCCTTGCCATCGATCTCGGTCTGCGCGGAATCCGCTGCGTCGTGGTCGAGCGCTACAAGGTCCCCCAGCCGATCCCGAAGGGACAGAATCTCACCCAACGCACCATGGAGCATTTCCATTTCTGGGGTGCGGAAGCCGAACTGCGCGCGGCGCGAACCATCCCGCGCGAATACGGCATCGGCGGCGTGACAGGCTATGGCACGCTGTCGAGCGGCTACAGCTATGACTGGCTGCAGCGCGAACTCGTGCGTCCTTTCTATTTCACGGACAATGAACGGCTGCCGCAATATGCCACCGAGGCTGTGCTGCGCCAAAGGGCGGCACAGATCCCGGCCGTCGAAACCATGTATGGGTGGACTTGCGAAGCCGTGCGTTCGGACGAGAACGGCGCGAGCGTCGACATCGTCGATCGCGATGGAGAGAAGCGGACCCTGCGCGCCGACTATGTCGTGGGCTGCGACGGCAGCCGCTCGATCGTGCGCGATCAGGCCGGCATCACCCAGACCCGGTCCGATCATGACCGGTTGATGGTGCTGCTGGTGTTCCGCTCCACCGGCCTCCACCGGCTCTTGGAGCGCTTTCCCGGGAAGTCCTTCTACAACGTGCTGCATCCGGAACTCGACGGCTATTGGAAGTTCTTCGGACGGGTCGATCTCGGCAACACCTGGTTCTTCCATGCCCCCGTCCCCGCCGACACGACGCGCGACAATTTCGACTTCCGCCGCCTTGTGCAGGAAGCTGCCGGCGCCGAGTTCGACATCGAGTTCGAACATATCGGCTTTTGGGACCTGCGCTTCGCGGTTGCCGACAGCTATCGCGCGGGCCGCATCTTCATTGCCGGCGATGCAGCGCACAGTCACCCGCCCTATGGCGGCTATGGGGTCAATAGCGGCTTCGAGGATGCCGTTAATCTTTCGTGGAAGCTCGCGGCCACGCTGCAGGGCTGGGCCGGCCCGGGCCTGCTCGACAGCTACGATGCAGAGAGGCGCCCGGTGTTCGCCTCTACCGCGCGCGATTTCATCGAGAAGTCGATCTTCGACGACCGCGACTTTCTCCGCAAACATGATCCAGCCCGCGATCGCGCCGATTTCGAAGCGGCCTGGCGCGACCGGCAGTCCGGCGCGCGCGCGGAGGTCAATGCTTTCGAGCCGAATTATGAGGGCTCGCCGATCGTGTTTGGGCCGGCCGGCGCCGCGAGCAGCGCGATCGGCTCCCATGCGTATGCGGGGCGCGCCGGCCATCATCTCGCGCCTCAGCCTCTGTCTTGCGGCAAGAACGTCTTCGAGGAGCTCGGCAAGGGCTTTACGCTGATCGACCTCGGCGCGGGCGAGGCAGCGGCGGCCTTCGAGCAGGCCGCCTCGCAGTCGAAGGTCCCGCTAAAGGTGATCAGGGACGTCGCAACCGATGGCCGGGAGAAATACCAGTCCCGCCTGATCCTGGTGCGGCCCGACCAGTTTATCGCCTGGACCGAAGATGAAACTCCCCCTGCCAGCGTGCTGCTGCGCGCCGCTGGAGGAGCGGCCTAACCCTTAAGTGATCAAATCGAACTCGGATCCTCGGTTTGCATTGCATGAGGCCGATGCGCCAGGAGCTCGCCTCCACCTCCGCCCCAAGTCCGATTTGAACCGCGCCAAGCGCCCGGTCGGGGAGAGAGGTACAACCTTTGAAACAAAGCGGAACCGAGCAGACGAGGAGCCAAGAGCAAATGGCCTCAGGTGGCGCGTAGGAGAAGGATCCCTCCAGAAACCAAACGATAGGGAATCCAGTTTCCAGATTCCTAATTCGAGTACTTGCGCAGCTCCAGCCGGGCAATCTGGTTGCGATGAACTTCGTCCGGTCCATCGGCAAGGCGCAGCAGACGCGCGGTAGCGTAGGCTGCAGCCAATCCGAAGTCGTTGCTGGTTCCCCCACCGCCATGCGCCTGTATCGCCCAGTCGATGACCTGGCAGGCCATGTTCGGCACGGCCACCTTGATCATCGCGATCTCGGCCTTTGCCACCTTGTTGCCGACCGTATCCATGGCATGCGCAGCATTGAGCGTCAGCAGGCGAGCCTGCTCGATCATGATCCGCGCTTCCGCGATCCGCTCCTGCGTGACCGTCTGTTCGGATACGCGTTTGCCGAAAGCGACGCGGCTCGATGCACGACGGCACATCCTTTCCAGTGTGCGCTCGGAAAGCCCGATCAGCCGCATGCAATGATGGATACGGCCCGGCCCAAGGCGGCCCTGTGCGATTTCAAACCCACGCCCTTCCCCGAGCAGAATGTTGCCTACCGGCACGCGGACATCCTTGAACACGACCTCCGAGGCGCGATCCGGCACGCCATAGAATCCGAAAACGGGAATCGGTCGCAGCACCTGAACGCCGGGCGTGTCCATCGGCACCAGGACCATCGATTGCTGGCGATGTCTGTCCGGGTTGTCGGGATCGGTCTTGCCCATGAAGATGCAGATCTTGCAGCGCGGGTCGGTGGCGTTGGTCGTGTACCATTTTCGGCCATTGATAACGTAATGGTCGTCATCACGCACGATCGAGCTCTCGATGTTGGTGGCGTCGCTCGATGCTACCGCCGGTTCGGTCATCGCAAAACACGACCGGATTTCGCCCGCCAGCAGCGGCTTCAGCCAGCGCTCCTGATGTTCCTTAGTGCCGTAGCGCGCAAGCACTTCCATGTTGCCGGTGTCAGGCGCTGAGCAATTGAAGAGCTCGGGCGCGAGATGCGAGCGCCCCATGATTTCACAGAGCGGCGCGTATTCGAAATTGGTCAAACCGGCGCCGTGGTCGCTCTCCGGAAGAAACAGGTTCCAGAGTCCCTCAGACCTGGCCTTCGGCTTCAGTTCTTCGACGACCGGATAGACTTTCCAGGGACCGAGCTCTTCGGCCTCCCTGTAAAACCGCTCTTCATTCGGGTAGACGTGCCGTTCCATGAACGACTCGACCCGTCGCTTGAGCGCGACGACTTTCTCTGACGCTGGATAAAGCATTGCTCTCCTTCCAAATCCGGCACGCCGCGGCCGGGGTTCCTCGCCCTCAGTGAATCGCGGCGTACATGATTTTCTCTTCCGTGGCCTGCGCAGCCGTCATT
>JBAUUA010000320.1:0-3021 GCA_049582465.1 Bradyrhizobium sp.
ATCTGCGACGTCGAGGTCGATGTCGAACTCGGCATCGCGCGCGTGATCCGCTACACCGCCGTGCAGGATGTCGGCCGCGCCATCCATCCCGGCTATGTCGAAGGCCAGATGCAGGGCGGCGTCGCGCAAGGCATCGGCTGGGCGCTCAACGAGGAATACATCTACAACAAGGATGGCAAGGTCGATAACCCCGGCTTCCTCGACTACCGCATGCCGGTGTGTTCGGACCTGCCGATGCTCGACACCGTGATGGTCGAAGTGCCCAATCCGAAACATCCGCAAGGCGTAAAGGGTGTCGGCGAAGTACCGCTGGTGCCCGTGATGGCCGCGGTTGCCAACGCCATCCACAACGCGCTCGGAAAACGCTTCTACAGCCTCCCGATGTCGCCGCCGCGGGTGCTGGAGGCGATCGAAGGCAAGCCGTGAGGCGAGACGATCCGTCTGGAATCATTGATGTTGTTGCGCGGGCGATACCCTCGCCCGCGCTGGAAATCGACAGGGTTCGGCACGAGATGCCCACGCAACCTGCCGGTTCGCGCGAAGAAGACTTGTCGAATGAAGGAGATAGCGCCGGTTCTGATCAAATCAGAACCGGTCAAGCTAGCCCGAGCGACGCCCGTCGCTCAGCTCGGCGAGCGCTAAGGTGATGAACCTGTCCAGTTTCCGGTGGGATGCATCCTGCCGGGCTTTCGCCGTAGCGAGCGCTTCGAGATCCGGTCTCGGCGCATCGCCTTGAAACGCATCCCCTTGAAACAAGGTGTCTTTAGGCAAGCGAACGCGGGCAGGCTTCATTTCGTCCCCCGAAATACGAGATACAAATTCTCGGGCGCTGGTGACGGCATATATTCCGTCGATCGCGGCGGAACTTTGCACGAAAGACGACGGCGCGGAAATTTTTTTCGCTTCGCAACATTTTGACGGGCGCTGTGACCCGAAAGCGACGCTTAACCGCGCCACCGGACCTGGGATAGGGTGACGGCCACAATGGGGCGCGCATCATGAGACTTCTCCGCCGCGATTTCCTCAAGCTTGCAGGCGCCGTCGCATCGGCGCCGGCCTTGCCCCGGCTCGCGTCCGCGCTCGATTATCCGACGCGGCCGGTGCGCATCATTGCCGGCTTCGCCGCCGGCGGCGGCGTCGACATCACCGCGCGCCTGATCGGCCAGTGGCTGGGAGTGCGGCTCGGCCAGTCCTTCATCACCGAGAACCGGCCCGGCGCCGGCGGCAATATCGGCACCGAGGCCGTCGTCACCGCGGCCCCCGACGGCTACACGCTGCTGCTCGCCACCGTACCGAACGCGGTCAACGCCTCGCTCTACGAAAAGCTCGATTTCAACTTCATCCGCGACATCGCGGCGGTCGCCGGCATCATCCGCGTGCCGATGGTGATCCTGCTCAATCCGTCAGTGCCGGTCAGGACGGTGCCGGAGCTGATCGCTTACGCAAAAGCCAATCCGGGCAAGGTCAACATGGCCTCGGCCGGCAATGGCAGCGCGCCGCATCTGGCGGGCGAGCTGTTCAAGATGATGGCCGGCGTCGACCTCGTTCATATTCCCTATCGCGGCCAGGGCCCGGCGCTGACCGACCTGCTCGGCGGCCAGGTGCAGCTCTTGTTCGCCACCACGCCCGGCACCACCGAATATATCTCGAGCGGCAAATTGCGCGCGCTGGCGGTGACCTCGGCCACCCGCGCGGAAATGCTGCCGGAGCTGCCGCCGATCGGCGATTTCGTGCCGGGCTACGACACCAGCCAGTGGTACGGCCTGTGCGCGCCCGCAAAGACGCCGCCCGAGATCATTGGCAGGCTCAATGCCGAGGTCAACGCCGGGATCGCCGACCCCGGCATGAGGGCAAAGCTTGCCGCGATCGGCGGCGAGCCGCTGCCGGGCTCGCCCGCCGATTTCGCCAGACTGATCGCGGAAGAAACCGAGAAATGGGCCAAGGTGGTCCATGCGGCCGGCATCAAGGCGGAGTAGATTTCAGACATGACCGATTCAGAGAAAGCCGCCAAAGTCATCGAAGCCCTGAAGGCCGCCGAACGCGAGCCGCCGCAGGCCGCGCTGCCGATGCTCAACGAGCTGGCCGGGTTGGTGCAGGGCGAGGGCGAAGCACCGCTGGAAGTCGAGGAGGCGCGATCGAGCGCCTTCATGGCGATCTGCGAAGTCGGCAAGGCGCTGCATCGCGGCCAGCCCACGGATGCGCTGTGGGCGCCGGCGATCGCGGCGGCGGAACGCTGGAAGTCGCTGGCGCGGTGAGCGCCTGCCGGCTTCGCCGGAACGAAGCTTGCTGCCCGCGAAAAGAAAGGCCGCCCAGGGCGGCCTTTCCGAGGTCATGTGGGGGCGGGTTAGGTGCCCATCTCGCACTTCTTCATGAAGCTGGTCTTGGCGGCGCCGGCAAGCGGCTTGCCATCCGAGCTCACCGCCTTGGTCGCGCAGGTGTCGGCCATGCATTTCTTCATGAACGAGGTCTTTGCTGCACCCGCGAGCGGCTTGCCGTCCTTGCCGACGGCTTTGGCATCGCAGGTTTCCTGGGCAAGCGCGGCACCGCCGGCAAACGTCAAGACCAGCGCGGCCAGCATCATCTTCCTGAGCATGGTTCTCTCCCTTTTCGAACAGCCCCAGTGATCAAATTTGATCCCAGACGTTTGGTTTGGGCAAGGGTGAAATGGCGAAATGATGGCGGTCGTGACCGGCAGGCACCGCCGAAAAGCCCGGCCGCTCGACGACGGCGCCGGCGACGTTAAGCGTAATTCGCCTTGGCGATTGTCAGGCGTTC
The DNA here is from genome assembly GCA_049582465.1 of Bradyrhizobium sp. Classification (GTDB taxonomy): domain Bacteria; phylum Pseudomonadota; class Alphaproteobacteria; order Rhizobiales; family Xanthobacteraceae; genus Bradyrhizobium. The sequence goes on from JBAUUA010000320.1 coordinate 2,776, forward strand.
GCGGGCAGCGATATCTTCGCCACATTGGGATCGATGATGTAGTTCCTCGAAGTGCCAAAGCCAGCGCGGCAGTGTGCTTTAGGATTGGACTGCAGATGATCGAACGGTCGATGGACGGCCTGCTGTTCTTCCGCGGGGGTCGGCAGTTGCACGCCTGCGTCGCCTACAACGTCACGCCGACCGGCGCCCGGATCCGGTCGGAGGGCCTCGGGCTTCTGCCTGTGGATTTCTACGTCACCTTCGACA
>JBAUUA010000321.1:0-4871 GCA_049582465.1 Bradyrhizobium sp.
GCCCAAGGTGGTGTTCTGCACCACCGAGAACGGCATCGACCACATCGCGCGTGCGCTCGATGCCGGCGCCAACGAATACATCATGAAGCCGTTCGACAAGGATATCGTCGCGGCCAAGTTCCAGGAAGTCGGATTGGTCCAGGTTACGGTGCCGGTCTAGGCCGGTTCCGCGTTTCGTAAGTCGTATCAGGTTGCGTCGAGTCATGACCATTGAATCAAACGCGGGGAAAGACCCTCGCTGCGGCTACACCCGGAGGAGCGGTCATCCGCGCCGCCGGATCTGTCGTCCGTCACCGGCGTGCGCAGCCCTGCAAATTGACATTCGCGTCACGGTGAAGCCGACCGGCGATGTCGATCCGAAATCATCGCAATTCGTTTCGAGAGGCCGCCCGTGACCCCGCCCGACTACGAATACCTGCGCAAACTCTTGAAGGACCATTCCGGTCTCGATCTGTCTGCCGACAAACAATATCTGATCGAAAGCCGTTTGCTGCCGCTGGCGCGGAAAACCGGCCTGGCCGGCATCCCCGAACTCGTGCAAAAGATGAAGGGCGGGTCGGCCTCGCTCGTCACCCAGGTGGTCGAGGCCATGACCACCAACGAAACCTTCTTTTTCCGCGACAAGGTTCCGTTCGATCACTTCCGCGATTCGATCATGCCCGAAATCCTGCGGGCACGCGCCGGACGCAAGAGTATCCGGATCTGGTGCGCCGCCGGCTCGACCGGCCAGGAGCCCTATTCGCTCGCGATGTGCCTGAAGGAAATGAGCGCAGCGCTGAGCGGCTGGCGGGTCGAAATCATCGCCACCGACCTTTCGCAGGAAGTGCTCGAGAAGTCGAAGGCGGGCATCTACAGCCAGTTCGAGGTGCAGCGCGGCCTGCCGATTCAGTTGCTGGTCAAATACTTCAAGCAGACCGGGGAATTCTGGCAGATCAACGCCGACATCCGCGCCATGGTGCAACACCGCCAGCTCAATCTGCTGCACGATTTCTCCCAGCTCGGCGTCTTCGACGTGATCTTCTGCCGCAACGTCCTGATCTATTTCGACCAGGACACCAAGATCAACATCTTCAACCGCCTCGCCAAGGTGATGGAGCCGGACGGATTTCTGGTGCTGGGCGCGGCCGAGACGGTGGTCGGACTGACCGACGTCTTCAAGCCCTTCCCGGACAAGCGCGGTCTCTATCGGCCGAGCGGCGTGCGCATGACGCCCGCCAGGCTGCCGGCGGCCGGCGCGGCGTTGCCGAGGGTCGCAGCGATAGCGGGGCTTTGAACAATGGCAGATGACGTCAAGGGACCGGAACGTGTGACGTTCAGCCGCGGATACGGCGTCTGCATCATGGGCATCGACGGCACCTGGCGCCGCGACTGCCTGCTCAACGCCATATCGGACAATGACGCCATCCTCACCGTCGAGGGCTCCATTCAGGGCCTCAATCTCAAGGAGTTCTTTCTTCTGCTGTCGTCGACAGGGCTGGCCTATCGCCGCTGCGAACTGGTTCGCGTCAACGGCACCGAGATCGACGTCCAGTTCCTGAAGGGCAAGAACAAGAAGAAGCGGTCGGGCTCGGCGTCGAAGCAGGATTCCATGAGTGCGTGAGCCGATCGCGCCGGATCGGGCGCCGCGCGAAGCGGAACCAGCCCGGCAAATCCTGCACAATTACTAAGGACACCGTTTGGATTTCAGCCTGTCGTTTTACGCCGCTGAAGCTCCGCCCATGTATCGATTGCATCGAATAACCCTGAAAGGGAACCGCGGTGCCAATCTGTGTCCAATCCGGGCCTGCTCAGCCAGGCGCGCCGGAGGGCGGCGAACGCCGCCCCTTGCAGTTGCTGGTCGTCGATGACGACGGCACGCAACGTGAGCTGATTTCCGCAGCCGCCCGGCACGCTGGTCATGTCGTCACGCCGGCGCAATCATGCGCGGAGGCGATCGAAAAAATCCAGGCGACCCGGTTCGACTGCGTGACCCTCGACCTGATGCTCGAGGACGCTGACGGCATGGAGGTGTTGCAGGTGATGGCCAAGGCCAAATTCGCCGGTTCGGTGATCGTCGTCAGCGGCATGAACGCCGCCCGCCGAATCGCCGCGCGCTCCCATGCGAGATCGCTGGGGATCGAACTGCAGAGCTTGCCCAAGCCGGTCGATCTGGCGGCGCTGCGGATCTGCTTTGCCAATCTCGGCAAGACCGCCATGGGCCTGCCGGTGATGCACATCTGAGGCGGCGTCATCGTCGATGGCGTGACCGGACAACACCGCTCCTGGCGGACCTTGCCTGCCGCCGCGGCGGTTGCGCCGCCTCGCGCTTAATTCGCGCCGGCGAAGCTCGATCCGCGCAGGATCAGCCGGCACTCGCGGCCATCTCGGAAGCGTAGGCGAATTCGGCCGTGGCCTGCGGTAACGCTTGATCGGCTCCGGCCGCCCGATCAGAAAGCGCTGAATCTCGGCGCATCCGTCGACGATCGCCGCGCCGAGACAGGGATAGGCAAATCCCGCCATGCCGACAACGGCTGTGCTGATGGCGCCGATCAGGCCTGAACGAGCGAAACGGGAAGCGGATATGTCGGGACAGCGCCATTCGGCGCCTCAGGCGCGACCCATCGGGTGAGCCGGCCGCGGCAACCGACCAGCTTCCCCGGTTCCAGGCTGCGGTGTCCTGGTATCTCCGAGAAGGCGAATGGCCGCTCCGAGATGGGCTTCGCAACTGTTCAATGCCGCGCGCGCCCTCACGTAACCGGGCGTGACGTCATCCAGGATGACGACGTTGGCGCCAATCTCCTGATAGCCGAGCGGGGCTTGCCCGGCGACGGCTGCGTCGATCAGCTCCATGCTGGTCCGGACGCATTCGATCAGCGACACGAGGTCGGAAACGATTGCGCCGCGGAGGCCATCTCGATCTTGCGCTGGGGCCGAGGTTCCGTCTGCCACATTCTGCATTGAGAGATCTCCGTTACCGCATCGTTTATGTCTGCCCCGCTACTTGTGCGTTAAGTCGTGGTCCCGTACAAATACGGGTGGGTGCGAATCTGTTTTGAACGTAAGCGTGGCGACGTTAAGTGCGCTTCATTTCTCACTGTCTATGGGCGATGGTACATGACCGAGCAATCACCCTCACGCGGCGAAATATTCGTGGTCGACGATGATCCTGCCGTTCGCGAAACCCTCTCGATGGTTTTGTCGGCAGGCGGCTATCAGGTGATCTGCTTCGCTGACGGCGCGGCGCTGCTGGCGGTCGCGCGAAGCCGGAGCCCGGCCTGCATCCTGCTCGATGTGCACATCCCCGGGAAATCCGGTCTCGACATCCTGAAGGAGCTTCACGGCGAGGATTATCCCGCGCCGATCTTCATGATCTCCGGACAGGGCGATATCGCAATGGCGGTCTCGGCCATCAAGAACGGCGCGCTCGACTTCATCGAGAAGCCGTTCCGCGGCAGCGACATCGTCCACCGGCTCGATGAGGCGATCGGGGCCTATGCGCGGCGGCAGGCGGATAATTCCGCGTCGAGAATAGCATCACTGCATTTTCCGGGGCGCGAACCGCTGACGCGCCGCGAACGCGAGGTGTTGGAGCAATTCACCTCCGGTGCATCCAACAAGGAAGCCGGGCGTCAGCTTGGCATCAGCCCGCGCACGATCGAGGATCATCGCGCCAACATCATGAAGAAACTCGGCGCGCGGAATGCCGCCGACCTGATCCGCATCGTGATGACCAGCCCGCGCGCCTCCTGAAGCCGACGCGGCTTCCGCTTTTCCGCATCATACGTCGTCACCGAGCGGCGCCCCGTCGGTGAGCGCCCTGCGGATCATGACCGCCATGTCCGACTTGCGATACGGCTTGGCGAGCAGCAGGACGCCGGTGTCGAGCCGGCCGTGATGAATGATCGCATTCTCGGTATAGCCTGACGTGAACAGCACCTTCAGCCCGGGCTTGCGGCGTTGCAGTTCGTTGGCGAGCTGACGACCGTTCATCGCGCCCGGCATGATGACGTCGGTGAACAGCAGGTCGAATTCGTTGCCGGCGTCGACGATGGCTAGCGCTTCCGCCGCATTCGCCGCATCCAGCGTGACGTAGCCCAGCGAATGCAGCTGCGTCAGCACGTAGTCTCGCACCAGCTTGTCGTCCTCGACGACGAGGATGGTTTCATGTCCGCCCTCGACCGCGTGCGCGTTCGCGGCTTCGGAAGCGACCAGGGCTCCGGTGCCCGGCGGCAGGTACATCTTGATCGTCGTGCCGTGCCCTTCCTCGCTGTAGATCTTGATGTGACCCGCGGATTGCTTGACGAAGCCGTAGACCATGCTCAGGCCGAGGCCGGTGCCCTTGCCGGGGCCCTTCGAGGTGAAGAACGGGTTGAAAACCTTGTCGAGGATGGCGGCGGGAATGCCGGTTCCGGTATCGCTCACCGCGATCAAGGCATAGCGGCCGGGCCGGACGTCGCCGTGGATGGTGGCATAATTGTCGTCGAGGAAGGCCGAACCGGTTTCGAGGATGAGCTTGCCGCCGTTGGGCATGGCATCGCGGGCGTTGAGCGACAGATTGAGGATGGCGGTGGCCAGCTGGTTGGGGTCGACGGTGGCCACGCAGGTTTCGTCCTCGAACACCGATTCGATCTCGATATGCTCGCCGAGCGTCGGCCGCAGCAGCTTGGCGGTGTCGATGATCAGCGTGTTGATGTCGACCTCGCGCGGCTGCAGCGGCTGCTTGCGGGCGAACGCGAGCAGATGCTGGGTGAGATCCGCGCCGCGCGCGGCGGCGTCGTCGATCATCCGGGTGATCGCCGCGAGTTGCGGCTCCTTCTCGACCGCGTCTGCCAGGATCTCGATGGTACCGGTGATGACCGTCAGGATATTGTTGAAATCATGCGCGATGCCGC
>JBAUUA010000322.1:0-8107 GCA_049582465.1 Bradyrhizobium sp.
GCGTCGGGCGGATCGTCGACCTGAAGCCCGGGCAGTTCCTGACCGATATTTCCGGGGCGACCGCGCTCCTGGAAGCCGAGCAGGGCGCCGTCGACCACATGAACGCCGATCATCGTGACGCGACTAACCTCTACGCGACGAGGCTGCTCGGCGCCGAGGCCGCGGACTGGCGCTGCACCGGCTGCGATCCCGACGGGATCGACCTGCAGGCAGGCGCCAAGACCTTGCGGCTGGATTTCCCGGAACGGGTGACCAGCCCGGGGGAACTGCGGAAGATGCTGGTCAGGCTGGCGGACGAGGCGCGGGCGAAGGGATAGCCGGACCTCGCCCGTGCAAACACGAGGCGAGTGGAACATGAAATCCGGCAATCGATGGGTTCTAGCGTTGGCGTTGGCGCTTGGCATGAGCGCCGGCCTCAGCACGCCGTCGCTGGCGCAAAAGGGCGAGGTGGCCGCCACCGGCGCCAAAATCGCCGAACTCGGCCGGGCCGGCAAATATGCCGAAGCGGTTCCGCTGGCGCAGGGACAGCTGGAGAGACTCTTGAAGAAATACGGCCCTTCAACAGCGATGTCGCGGGCGCGCTGAACAATCTCGCGCTGCTCTATGCCGACCAGGGGCGCGACGCCGAGGCCGAGCCTCTTTACAAGCGCGCCATCGCGATCATGGAAAAGGTCCGCGGCCTCGACTCCGCGGAGGTCGCGCCGGAATTGAACAATCTGGCCGCATTGTACCAGCGCCGGGAGCGCTATGCCGAGGCCGAGCCGCTGTTCAAACGCGCGCTGGCGATCCGCGAGATGTCGCTTCCGGCCGGTCATCCCGACATCGGACAATCCCTCAACAATCTGGCGACGCTATATGAGAAGCAGGACCGCCATGCCGATTCCGAGCCGCTGTTCAGGCGCGCGCTTGCGATCTACGAAAAGGCGACCGGCCCGGAGCATCCGGCGGTAGCGACGCTCCTGAACAATCTCGGCCAGGTTGCCAAGGTGCAGGGCCGCTATGCCGAGGCCGAACCGGAGATCAAGCGGTCGCTGTCGATCCGCGAGAAAGTGCTCGGCCGCGATCATCCCGATGTGGCGCGATCTTTGAATAATCTGGCGGATTTGTATGAACGGCAGGGCCGACTTTCCGATGCCGAACCGCTCTACCAGCGCGCCGCCGCGATCCGCGAAGCATCACTTGGTCCCGATCACCCCGATCTCGCACTATCGCTCAACAATCTGGCCTCGCTCTATCAAAGCGAGGGACGAAACGCCGAAGCGTTGCCGATCGTGGAGCGAATGATCGGAAGCGGGCGCGCGCAGCCGCGCGTGGCGCTTGCCGTGCTGTTCGCCGCGCAGCGGGGACAGGCCATGCGGCCCGAGAAGGCACTCGACGACGCGCTCAATGTGGTCCAGCACGGCGCCCAATCCTCGGCGGCCTCCGCCGTGAACAAGCTCGCGGTTCGCCTCGCCGCCGGCAGCGACCGGCTCGCGGAACTGGTGCGCCGCGACCAGGACCTCGCCACTGAAGCCGACGCGCTGGACAAATCGATCATTGCCGCGGTCTCCAGGGACAGGTCGAAACGCGACGCGGCGGCGGAGAGCCGCGGCCGGGACCGGCTGGTTGCGATTTCCGCCGAGCGCGCGACATTGCAGAAAACCTTCGCGGCCGAATTCCCCGATTACGCCGCGCTGTCGAACCCGCTGCCAATGATGACGAAAGAGGTTCAGGCGCTGTTGTCCGGCGACGAGGCGCTGGTGCTGTTTTCGGTGGCCGACAAGCAGAGCTATGTGTTTGCGCTGACGCGCGAGAGCTTCGACTGGCAGCCGCTGCCATTGGGCGCGGAAGCCTTGTCGCAAAAAATTGCCGCCTTCCGCCGCGGCCTGGATATCGGGAAGGCCCGCGATGCCTCGGGCAAATCCGGGCTGTTCGATCTCGCGCTCGCCAATGAGCTCTATGCAACCTTGCTGGGCCCGGTCGAGACCCTGGTGAAGGACAAGCGCAGCCTGCTGGTCGCGCCATCCGGCGCGCTGACGGCGCAGCCGTTCCATCTGCTGGTGACCGAGAGGCCGCCCGCCGCGATCCCGGACACCTTCGCGGGCTATCGCGATGCCGCCTGGCTGATCAAGCGTCAGGCGGTTTCGGTGCTGCCGTCGGTTGCCAGTCTCAAGGCGCTGCGGGCCTTTGCGCGCAACGACCACGCTATCAAGCCGATGACCGGCTTCGGCGATCCCGTGTTCAACCCGATGCAGGATGATGGCGGCGACAATCGCGCCGCCGGCGCGACGAAATCGGCTTCGCGGGCGCTGGTGACCTCGGCCTATACCGACTTCTGGCAGGGCGTCGGGGTCGATCGCGCGAGACTGGCGCAGGCGCTGCCGCAACTGCCGGACACGGCCGACGAACTGAAGGGCGTTGCGCGCGATCTCGGCGTTGCCGCTTCCGACATTCATCTCGGTACCGACGCCAGCGAGACCACCGTCAAGCGCGCTAAACTTTCCGATTACGGCATCGTCTATTTCGCCACCCATGGCCTGGTGGCCGGTGACGTGAAGGGCCTCGCCGAGCCGTCGCTGGCGCTGAGCATTCCGAAACAGCCGTCCGATTTCGACGACGGCCTGCTCACCTCGAGCGAAGTCGCGCAGCTCAAACTCAACGCCGACTGGGTGGTGCTGTCCGCCTGCAATACCATTGCCGGCGACAGGCCGGGGGCGGAGGCCCTGTCGGGCCTGGCGCGCTCGTTCTTTTATGCCGGCGCCCGCGCGCTCCTGGTCTCGCACTGGGCGGTGGATTCGGAAGCCGCGACCCGGCTTGCCATCGCGACCTTCGACCGTATCAAGGCCGATCCGAAAATCGGCCGCGCCGAGGCGCTGCGGCAGGCAATGCTCTCCTATCTCAACGACGCCTCATCGCCGAAAAACGCCTATCCCGCTTTCTGGGGTCCGTTCGCGCTGATCGGCGAGGGAGCGGCGCCCAATACCCGCTAATTGTGCGTCGCAACAAAATTCTGGGCCTGCTCCGCCCGAAATCGCGGCCGATTGTCGCGTCAGGCCGTGTCGGAGCGATTCGAAGGCTCTCGACTAGTCCCTGCGCTGCAGCAAGTATTTGAGTCGCATCAATCAGCCGTCCTGGAATAAACCAAATATCACGGGATCGGCTTGGCAAGCCCAGCGTTCATGAGTATTAGGTCGCCGGACCGGGATCGCAGCGCTATTATAAATCGACGGTCACCGCGACCGCGACAGAGACGCGCTTAACAACGTCATTGCGCGATCGAGATACGCGGGTTCGAGGAGGTCTTTTCGGTGCAAGAAACGGGTATACGCAACGGTGCCTTCGGTGCCGACAAATTCGGCTTAAGAAATCTCAAGCGGGTTCACTGGAATCTCGGAGCTCCACAGCTCTACCAGTATTCGCTTTCAGCGGGCGAGGCGGTGCTGTCCGCAGACGGTGCCTTGTGCGCCGATACCGGCGACTTCACCGGCCGCAGCCCGAAGGACAAGTTCACGGTTCGCGACGCCTCCACCGAAAAGATGTGGTGGGCCGGCAACCAGTCGATCACCGCCGAGCAGTTCGAAGCGCTCTATCAGGACTTCCTCAAGCATGCCGAAGGCATGACGCTGTTCGCGCAGGACCTTTATGGCGGCGCCGATCCGAGCTTCCAGATCAAGACCCGCGTGTTCACCGAGCTCGCCTGGCACTCGCTGTTCATCCGCACGCTTTTGATCCGGCCCGAGACCGCGGTGCTCCGGCATTTCGTGCCCGAACTCACCATCATCGACATGCCGAGCTTCCGCGCCGATCCCAAACGCCACGGCGTGCGCTCGGAGAACGTGGTCGCGATCGATTTCGCCCGCAAGATCGTCCTGATCGGCGGGTCTTATTATGCCGGCGAGATGAAGAAGAGCGTGTTCACCACGCTGAACTATTATCTGCCCGCCAGGGGCGTGATGCCGATGCACTGCTCGGCCAATGTCGGTCCCAAGGGCGACAGCGCGATCTTCTTCGGCCTGTCCGGCACCGGCAAGACCACGCTGTCGGCCGATCCGAAGCGCACGCTGATCGGCGACGACGAGCACGGCTGGGGCGCGGAGGGCGTCTTCAACTTCGAAGGCGGCTGCTACGCCAAATGCATCAAGCTGTCGAAAGAAGCCGAGCCTGAAATCTACGCCGCCAGCAAGCGATTCGGCGCGGTGCTGGAGAACGTGGTGCTCGACGAGGACACCCGGGTGCCGGATTTCGACGACGGCTCGAAAACCGAGAACACCCGTTCGGCCTATCCGCTCGATTTCATCCCCAACGCCTCGCGCACCGGCCGCGCCGGCCACCCGAAGAACGTGGTGATGCTGGCGGCGGATGCGTTCGGCGTGCTGCCGCCGATCGCCAGGCTGACGCCGGCGCAGGCGATGTATCACTTCCTGTCCGGCTATACCGCCAAGGTGGCGGGCACCGAGCGCGGCCTGGGCACCGAACCGCAGCCGGAATTCTCCACCTGCTTCGGCTCGCCGTTTCTCCCCTTGGATCCTTCCGTCTACGGCAACATGCTGCGCGAGCTGATCGCCCGGCACAATGTCGATTGCTGGCTGGTCAACACCGGCTGGACCGGCGGCAAGTTCGGCACCGGCTCCAGGATGCCGATCAAGGTGACCCGCGCGCTGTTGACCGCGGCGCTCGACGGTAGCTTGCGCAATGTCGACTTCCGCACCGACAAGTATTTCGGCTTTGCGGTCCCGACCGCGCTGCCGGGCGTGCCGAGCGAGATTCTCGATCCCGTCAACACCTGGAAGGACAAGGCCGAGTTCGACAAGACCGCGCGTGCGCTGGTCGGCATGTTCCAGAAGAATTTTGCTAAGTTCGAAGCCCAGGTCGACGCCGACGTCCGCGCCGCCGCGCCGGACCTCAAGCTCGCGGCGGAATAGCAGGCAACACACCATTCCGGGGCGCATCGAAGACGCGAACCCGGAAATTCCGGAAAGACAGAAGGCCCGGGTGGCTCACCCGGGCCTTTTTGTTTCCGTGTGTTTCCAAATGGGCCTCAGCAATGTCGGGACAGGCCGCTTAAGACCTAATTAACCGGATTTGCCCGTACTGCCCGCCAGGGAATTGTCAGCGCGAGGCATCGGCATGTCGGACATCATGAGCATCATCCAGTCTGCCTATGCGTCGGCGCCAACGACCCCGACCAACACCAAATACAGCGCGGTCGATCCGGCAAGCTTCCAGGGCAGCTGGACCGGCAGCTATTCCAACAACCAGAAATTCGAGCTCACGATTTCCGAGGTCAACGGCTTCCGCGCCCAGGTCAAATACCAGAGCGGCTCGACCGTGCAGTACGGCAATGTGCTGATCGGGAACGGAGCGTCGTTCCGCATCGGCGACACCAAATTCCTGCTGACCGGTGCAGGCAAGGCCACCGTCGCCAACGCGGTGACCGATCCCGTGACCGGCAGCACCAGCCTGGTCCAGGCCACGGCGACCCAGAGCTAGGACGGCTGCCTGCGTCCAGTCGCCATTCCGGGGCGCGTTGAAAACGCGAACCCGGAATCTCGATGTAAGCAACTTCTGGATTCCGGATCGCTCCGAAGACGGAGCGTCCGGAATGACGGGGCTCGGCGGCTCGCCGCGGTCTTACGCCTTGAAATAGGCGATCTGGGTCGTGGTCGCGAGCAGCCGTCCATTCGACGACCACAATTCGCCGCTCTGGTCGCCGTAACTCTTGTGGAAGATTTTTGCGTCGGCGACCGCGAGCACGCGGTGGATGTCCTCGGCCGCAAGATCGTCGGCAGTGGTGTGAAAATAGGTCGTCAGCGACACCGTGCCGAACGGCATCATCTCGCGCCTCGCATGAAAGATGCGGGCGAAGAACGCGTCCGACATCGACATCAGCGACAGCATGTCGATTTTGCGCGGCGTCCGGTCGGAAATCCACAGCTTGGAATAGGCGCTGGCCGGCACCTCCTGTTTCGACCCGCTGAGATCCGGAAAACCCTCGATAAAACGGAAATCATACTGGTTGGCCCACGACGCCTTGATCTTCGGATAGGGCTTAATCTGCTCGAACGGCTTGGCTTCCGGAAACTGCGCCGGCTGGTGCGACCAGGATGGCCGGCGCTCGGCGAACACGGCGGTGGCGAGCGTCGCTACCTCGCCGCCGCCTTGGGTCAGCTCGACGCACCAGTGCTGCGAGGAGCGGTTGGCCTTGACCAGGCGGACGTCGAGATCGAAGCCGCCTTCCGCGATCGGCGCGCAATAATTGACGGTCAGCGACAAGGGATCGCCGGAGCGTTCGGGATGTTCGATCAGCGCCCGCAGAATGGTGGCGGCGGTGGCGCCGCCAAATGGGCCGACGAAGGCCCAGTAATCCTCGCTGGTCCGGCCCTGCCAGCGGCTGTCGCCGGCGGTCACCCGCGTGGCTTCGTCGAAAAGGTGCTGTGTCCTGGTGAGCATCCGGGTCCTCTGAACGTATATCCTCCGTCATTGCGAGGAGCGTTAGCGACGAAGCAATCCAGCTTGCGGAGGCATTTCTGGATTGCTTCGCTTGCGCTCGCAATGACATTTCCATTTACCCGCGCAGTATGATGATTGCGCGGGTAAATTCAATGACGCCGAAGGTAATGGTTCTTCCGCCCTAGCGCGTCGCTCCGCGCTGTACGCCCGGCGCATCGGCGGCCTGTGGCGAACTCCCGCGCACCGGCACGTTCCAGATTTCGCCGGCATATTCGCGGATGGTGCGGTCGGAGGAGAACCATGCCATCCGCGCCACGTTGAGGATCTGGGCGCGGGTCCACGCCGGCACCACCTGCCAGCGCGCGTCGATGCCGCGCTGCGCGTCGTAATAGGAATCGAAATCCGCGCTCACCATGTAATAGTCGAGATGGCGCAGCGCGTGCGCGATCGATTCGAACCGGCTCGGGTCGCCGGGCGAGAATTCGCCACTGGCGACGGCGTTGATGGCGCGCGACAGCTGCGGCGATTTGCGGATCACGTCGGTCGCATCCAGCCCCTGCTTGCGCCGGACCATCACGTCCATAGCCTCCATGCCGAAGATCGCGATGTTTTCCGCGCCGACATGATCGCGGATCTCGATATTGGCGCCGTCGAGCGTGCCGATGGTCAGGGCGCCGTTCAGCGCGAGCTTCATGTTGCCGGTGCCGGAGGCTTCCATGCCCGCGGTCGAGATCTGCTCGGACAAATCGGCGGCGGGAATGATCACTTCCGCGAGGCTGACATTGTAGTCGGGCAGGAACGCGATCTTCAGGCGGCCGGCGACCGCGGGATCGTTGTTGACGATGTCGGCGACGTCGTTGATCAGCTTGATGATCAGCTTGGCGTAGCGGTAGCTCGCCGCCGCCTTGCCGGCGAAAATCTTTACCCGCGGCACCCAGTCCTTCTGCGGATCGTCCTTGATCGCGTGATAGAGCGCCACCGCTTCCAGGATGTTGAGCAGCTGGCGCTTGTATTCGTGGATGCGCTTGATCTGGACGTCGAACAGCGCGGTGGGATCGACCTTGATGTTGAGGCGTTCGCCGATCAGCCGCGCCAGCGCCAGCTTGTTGTGGTGTTTGACGGCGCGGAATCGCTGCTGGAACGCGTTGTCGCTGGCGTGGGCCTCGAGCTTTTCAAGCAGGGTGGGATCGTCGAGCACGGCCTCGCCGCAGGCTTCGCGCAAGAGGTCGGTCAGCTTCGGATTGGCCAGCATCAGCCAGCGGCGGAAAGTGATACCGTTGGTCTTGTTGTTGATGCGGCCGGGATAGAGATGATTGAGATCGTGGAACACGGTCTCCTTCATCAGGTCGGAATGCATCGCCGAGACGCCGTTGATGCTGTGGGAACCCACGAACGCCAATTGCCCCATCCGCACCCGGCGGCCGGACTTCTCGTCGATCAGCGAGACCGAGGCGCGGAAGTCGACGTCGCCCGGGCAGCGCGCATCCGCCAGCGCCAGATGGGCGACATTGATCCGGTAGATGATCTCCAGATGCCGCGGCAACAGCCGCTCGAACAATTCGACGGGCCAGGTCTCGAGCGCTTCCGGCAGCAGGGTGTGGTTGGTGTAGGAGAATGTCGCCTGGGTGATCTACCAGGCCTCGTCCCAGTCAACCCTGTTGAGGTCGACGAGGATGCG
>JBAUUA010000323.1:0-6382 GCA_049582465.1 Bradyrhizobium sp.
GAATGCGCCACCATCCGCTCGATCGCCAGATGCGTCTTGCCGGTGTTGGTGGGACCGAGCACGGCGGTGACGCCGGCGCCGGGAGCCCGGTCGTGCGCGAAGGAAGAAGAGAAAGCCATATTTTTCAGGTGTTTCTTTATTGCTGGCGTTCAGCATTCATGGCGAGCACCAGCGAAGCAATCCATGGGGCAACCAGGCAAGTATGGATTGCTTCGTCACTTCGCTCCTTGCCATGACGAAAAAGGCAATTTCCGCCGATAGTGTTTCACAATGCGACGCCCAAGGACGCCCAAGGCGTGGTTTGAGTGGTCGCGCTTAAGTTCCGGAACGAGTCCGGAACAAATCGCGCCCGAATCGCTGACTCCCCTGTTCTCCTGATACGTTCACCGCAACATCTCGCGTGGAACACGCTTTGCGGCACTAGATCAAGTTCGGCTGCACTCGACAAGCCGCGGTTTGGCGACGAATTCCTTAAAGTTTTTTGCTCCACGGAGTCGAATCAGAACCGGCGAAGAGTCAAGCGCGGAGTCGGAGCGAACAGCCGGTAACTGATATCGCCGGCCGCCGTCCAAAACTCGTCATGCGCGGGCTTGACCCGCGCATCCATCGAAAAAGGGCCTTTGCCCAAGAGGATGGATTGGCGGGTCAAGCCCGGCAATGACGAGTGGGTGTCCTAATCGCGACCGGCCATGGCAAAGCCCTCAATTCGTCTTCGCGACCCGCGGCGGCGTTGCCGTGGTGATGAAGCTGGTGGCTTCGAGCCTCGCGGGGCCCAGCGGGGTCGGGATCTTCATCCAGAACGGCACCAGGATGCGGGTTCCCGCGACCGGCGCGAAGGCGATCTCGATATTGCGCTGGGCGGTGAGATATTTGATCACCGGGCGATCGGGGATATAGCCCGCGATCGGCGTGAAATAGACCGCGCAGACCACGACAGGGCCGTGATAGCCCTTCTCGGCCTTGACGGTTTCCATGCGCTTGAAATCGAGCTTGAGCTCGTAGCGCATGCGGCCGTCGAAGATGCCGGCGCCGGTGCGGCAGGCCTCGGGCGTCAGCGGATCGCCGCTGCCCGGCACGCGCAGCATCGATCCCGTCATCGGATCGTAGACGCCGTGGCGATGCGCATCGGTGATCGGGAGGCGGTCGGGATCGACCGGCGGTTCCGGCTCGATGCCGAACTCCTTCACATTGCCGTTAGCGAGCGTCATGTGGATCGCTTCGGTCTTCTTCGAAGTCGTGGTGGAGGCGGTATAGCCGGTCGAAACCAGCGCGCCGTTGACGACGCGACCCTGGGAGGCCCCGGTGCCGGAGCCGCCGGCGATGGCGTTCAACAGGCCCATGGTGCCGCCGGAGGCGGCAGCCGAGAACTGGTCGTCGGATATGTCGATGGTCCAGGCGCCCTTGCCGACGGGAATGCCCGCCAGTGTCGCCTCATATTGCGCATCCAGCCGGCCTTGCGCGGCGGCCGGATCGGGCGCGGCGGCAAGCCACAGCGCCACGGTCAGCGACAAGGCAAACAGGCTGCCCACTCCCCGCAGCACCCTTCGGCCGAGACGGGGTATAATCGTGCTGAAAATGGTCACCTGGCGGCGGTCCTGCTACTTCGGCGCGGATGGAATGACATTTAAGCGAAAATACCGGGCAAACAACGGATCGACGCGCTTTTCAGCAATTTCTGCAGTCCGCGCCGGAACTTGTATGGGCTTCATTTCGGCGGGGAATGCGCCGATTATATGATGGGCCGAAAGCGCCCCGGATGGCCTCGAAACCAGCTTTTAACCCCCAAAACCTTGACGTCCCGGGCGTCTCGCCCTATACGTCCGCCGCTCCCTAGATGGACGTGATTTTTGGACCCCGGTTTTTGGCTCACGGAGCGTGGGCATGTAAGCCCGGGGCTGGCAGAGGATTTCTGAAAGATGTCGCGGCGCTGCGAATTGACGGCCAAGGGCCCGCTGGTGGGTCACAAGGTGAGCCACTCCAACATCAAGACCAAGCGCCGGTTCCTGCCGAACCTGTGCAACGTCACCTTCATTTCCGACGCGCTCGGCCGCAACGTGCGCCTGCGCGTTTCGACCAACGCCATCAAGAGCGTCGACCACAATGGCGGCCTGGACACGTTCCTGCTCAAGGCCAAGGCCGACAAGCTCTCGCCCCGCGCGCTGGAGCTGAAGCGCGCCATCGAGAAGAAGAAGGCCGCCGCGCCGGAGCAGAAGGCGAGCTGAGTTTTTTAGGTTTCAGCGATCGAGTTTCGAACGGCCGGGTCGAAAGCCCCGGCCGTTTTGTTTTTCGCGCTTGTTTATGCGCGAGCACGCTGCCGTCTTCGCCTCGCCCCGCTTGCGGGGAGAGGCCGACGCGCTCTTCGCGCGGCGGGTGAGGGGGACTCTCCGCGAGTCCGACTCGTGGAGACAGCCCCTCACCCCAACCCTCTCCCCGCGAAGAGCGGGGCGAGGGAGAAGAAGCGAACCCCTGTTTCGTTTAACGCGATCGTTGGATAGCCTTGCCGGCAACATCAAAAACGACGGGAGACCCTTAGCGTGAAGATCGTCGACCTCAGCCGCGAGCTTTATCACAAGAGCCCGACCTATCCGGGCCATCCGCCGATCATTCACGGCGTCTGGACCACGCATGAGGAATCCTTGATAGCCTCCGGCAATGTGCACGGGCTGTCCTCGATGTTCATCTCGATGCCCGACCATGCCGGCACCCACATCGACGCGTTCCGCCATTTCAACAAAGGCGGCCAGCCGATCTCCGAATACCCGCTGGAAAACTGCATCGTGCCCGGCATCTGCATCGACCTGCGCCACATCGCCCCGCGCGCCGAGATCGCGCCTTCCGATCTCGAAGCCGCGGTGAAGAAATGCGGCCATCCCGTGCCGAAAGGCGGCACGGTGTTGCTGTGCACCGGCCACCACGCGCGCACCTTTCCGCGCAAGGAATATGCGAGCGAGAATTCCGGCGTGAATGTCGCGGCGACGGAATGGCTGGCGGCGCAAGGCGTGGTGCATTTCGGCATCGACTCGATGCGGCCGGGGCCGGAAGGCAAGGTCAACTCGCTGGTGCACAAGGCCTGCGGCGAGCTGAACATCACCCACATCGAGAGCCTGTGCAATCTGGAGGCACTGCTCGGCGAAGGTCCCTTCACCTTCATCGGCCTGCCCCTGAAAATGCGCGACGGCACCGGCTCGCCGATCCGCGCGGTCGCGGTGTTCGGGATGTGAGAGGCGGTGTCGGCTGTAGTCCCGCCCACCGGCCGTCATCCCCCGCGAAAGCGGGGGATCCAGTACGCCGCGGCTTCACCGCTCAATCACTTACGTCTCCGGAATGCTGGATCACCCGCTTTCGCGGGCGATGACAGCAACAGGCGTGTGGCTACGCCTCCATCCCGAACAGCTTCGCGGCGGTGCGGCCGAGGATGTCGGCCTTTTCGTCGTCGCTCAGCGAAGAGCACGCGAAGACGTGGTCGACCGGCGCGAGCTGCCAGGGGAACGGATAGTCGCTGCCGAGCACGATCTGCCCCGCTCCGACTTGCGCTGCAAGATGACGGATCGCCTCCGGCGTGAACACCAGCGAATCGAAATAGATCTGCTTGAGGTATTCGGTCGGCTGCTTCGACAGCTTCACATTCGGGTCGCAGCCGCCGGGATTGACCAGGCAGGCGTGGTCGGAACGGTCGGCATAGGACGGCAGGAAGCCGCCGCCATGCGCGGCGATCACCCTCAGCTTCGGGAAGCGATCGAAGGTGCCCTCGAAGATCATGTGCGATAGCGCGATCGACGTCTCCGCGGGATAGGCGATCGCGTTGGTGAGCCAGCCATTGCCGGCGAGCAGCTTGTTGAGTTCGGGCACGCCTTGCGGATGGATGAACAGGGGTACGCCGAGTTCCTCCGCCTTGGCCCAGACGGGATGGAACTTGGGATCGGAAAACGCCACGCCGTCGACATTGCCGCCGATCGCCGCGCCCTTCAGCCCCTGCCGGTTCACCGCTGCGTCCAGCTCCTGCACGGCGAGATCGGGCGCCTGCAAGGTCAGCGAGGCAAAACCGGAAAACCGGTCCGGCTTCGAGGCGCACAGCGCGGCGAGTTTTTCGTTCTGGATCTTGACGATCTGCCCCGCCAGGTCGCGGTCGGCCTTGTACCAGTTCGGATTGATCGACAGCACCTCGATGTCGACCGCCTGCGCATCCATCGCGGCGAGCCGCTGGTCGAGCGAGATCACCACCTCGTTCGCGCCGCGCACGGTCGCCGGCGGCGCCGGGCCGAGCAGTTTTGAAGCTTCCGGGATCACGCAATGGGCGTGCACGTCGATGGTCTTGACCCGGCTGCTGCCGACCATGACGGGAATTTTGTGCTGCGATGCACCCTGCGCATGCGCGCTGCGCAACAGGCCGCAACTGCAGAAGGCGATCCCGGTCGCGGCGGCGGCAGCACTACCTTTGAGAAAGTTACGGCGTGTGGTCATGACGATGTCCTCCCCTGTGTTTTGCGGGCGGATGCGTCATCACCCGCCCGGGTTGTGGAGGAGACTAGGGGAAGAAAACGGCGACAACCAGTCGGATCGGGGTAGAATATTTGAAACGCGCAATAATTGTCCGAACGATGAAGGCGCCACGTCCATGAAGAACATCGTCATCTGCTGCGACGGCACCCGCAACGAGATCAGCGAGAACATCTCGAATGTGCTCAAGCTGTATCGGACGCTCCGGAAGACCGGCAAGACCGAGCCGCATCAGCTCGTGTTCTATGATCCCGGCGTCGGCACGCTGGCGCGACCGGACCCGTGGCGAAAGGTGTGGCAGGACACCATCACCGTTCTCGGTCTCGCGACAGGGTATGGCCTCGATGACAACGTGCTCGCGGCCTACGATTTCCTGGTTCGCAATTACGAGGATGGCGACGACATCTTTCTGTTCGGGTTCAGCCGCGGCGCCTATACCGTGCGCGTGCTGGCGGGCCTCGTTCACAAGGTCGGACTGGTATCTCCGCAGCAGAGCAATCTCGCCGGCGCCGGGTTGACCGCCTACAAGCAATTCAGCACGGGTGCCTACCAGGGAGGATTGGGGCTAAATCCGAGCCAGCTCGTCGACAGCGGCGACGAAGCCGAGCAAGGCGGCCCCGTCACGCGCGACGATCAGGCGGCGCAATTCGCGCGGATTCTTTCCGCGAGATGGCCGACGATCAAATTCGTCGGCGTGTGGGACACGGTCGCCAGCGTCATCGTTCCGCGCCCCGACCGGCTTTATCTTCCCAGCCTGCTGCAGCTTGCCTTTACGCAGCAAAACCCCAGCGTAAGGATATTCCGTCAGGCGATAGCGATCGACGAGCGGCGCCGGATGTTTCGGCTGCAGCCGTGGGAGCAGCCGCAAATCTTCATGAAGAACAGGTTCAGCAAGACCAACAATGAGGAGCCGCAGGATATCCTGCAGGTATGGTTCGCCGGCGTGCACGCCGATATCGGCGGCGGCTATCCGGAAAAGGAAAGCGGGCTCTCGAAATTCCCGCTGCTCTGGATGATCGAAGAAGCCGTGAAATGCGGTCTTGCCATCGATCGCCGGACGGTCAACCAGCTGGCATGGGGCGTCCAACGGAAAGGAAGCCCGTTCAGTTACGTGGCTCCCGACATCAAGCGCGATCCGCACGATTCGATGTCGGCCGCCTGGCGCGTCCTCGAATACTTCCCGAAATCGGACAAATACAAGGAGTGGCCGGCGCGCAAATCGTACCTTGGGCACTACATACCGGACGCCGAGCCGCGCCCCATCGCGGAAGATGCCTTTATCCACGAATCGGTATTTCAACACATGGATGCGGTGCCGAAATATCGTCCCATCAATCTTCCGTCGCGACCTCAGGTCGTCCCAATGCCGACGGGTCCTTCATAGGCTGGAGGGATGTTCCTGCTGACGGTCTGTGGGCATCGCCTTTTGAGACTTCTGTGATCGCATGCTTGCCACTACCGTCATTGCGAGCGCAGCGAAGCAATCCATCGAGCGGCAGTAAGAAAGCTGGATTGCTTCGCGGAGCCTGTCATCGGGGCGCGCATTTCGCGCGACCCGTTGGCTCGCAATGACGAGGCGGAAACAAACCGACGGGCAAATCAGCAAAACCCTGTCCAGCCCTCCTCCAAAAAATTTTCCGCTTCTCAATTCAAGCAAATCACTTTCCTACTCCGGCCGTCCCGCTCCTCGAGGAGGGGCGCTCGCGATCGTCACGGACGTGGGGCGGGATGCGGTGGACGCTGGAAGCGCCTTTAACGAATGGCGCGGATGGCGGACGGCGAAGTCTCGTGTGGTCCTGACGCCCCGGTGCTGGCGTCAAGTGGCGCGGAGGTATCCGCGCGGCGACGGTGGCAAGAAAGCCGGTCACCGGGGAGAGCACGAAGT
>JBAUUA010000324.1:0-8791 GCA_049582465.1 Bradyrhizobium sp.
GCTTCATGAAATCCCTGGCGATGGGTGCTGCGGTGTGCCCCGCTTGCGCGGTTCGGCCCAGGCTGCGGGGCTTGTCGTAGCCAAGATAGAGACCGACCACGAGGTCCGGCGAAAAGCCGACGAACCAGAGATCTTTTGCTTCGTTGGAGGTGCCGGTCTTGCCGGCGATCGGCTTGCCCACGTCGCGCATCACCGTCGCCGTGCCACCCTGGACCACGCCTTCCATCATCGAGGTGATCTGGTAGGCCGTCATCACATCCAGCACCTGTTCGCGGCGATCGACGAGTTGCGGTTCGCCCTGATTCTTCCAGCCACCGGGCGCATCGCAGCCGCGGCATTCGCGCGAATCATGCTTGAAGATGGTGTGGCCGTAGCGGTCCTGAATGCGATCGATCAGCGTCGCCTTCACCCTCCGCCCGCCGTTGGCGAACATCGAATAGGCGGTGACCATCCGCATGACAGTGGTCTCGCCGGCGCCGAGCGCGTAGGACAGATAATTCGGCAATTCATCGTAGACGCCGAAGCGCTTGGCGTATTCGCCGATCAAGGGCATGCCGATGTCCTGCGCCAGCCGCACCGTCACGGTGTTCAGGGAGTGCTTCAGCGCATTGCGCAGCGTCGTCGGTCCCAAATAACGCCCGACTGAAAAGTTCTCCGGACGCCACACGCCGGCGCCCTGCCCCTGGTCGATCTCGATCGGCGCGTCGGCCTCCATGGCAGATGGCGTATAGCCGTTGTCGAGCGCCGACGAATACACGATGGGTTTGATGGTGGATCCCGGCTGCCGGTAGGCCTGGGTGGCGCGATTGAACTGGCTTTGATCGAACGAGAATCCCCCGACCATCGCGAGCACGCGTCCGGTCCATGGATCCATCGCCACCATGGCGCCGGAAATCTCCGGCAATTGCCGCAGCCGGTACTGGCCTGCGACGGGATTGCCGTCCTTGCCGATCAGCGGATCGGCATAGATCACGTCACCCGGTGAAAGCACTTGCGATACCGCGGTCGGCGCCTTGAACCGCGTCGGTCCCGACGTGGCCTTGGCCCATCTGACGCCGTCGAGCGTGAGGATGCCGGTCTGCCGGTCCTTCGCCACCGCACCGCCCAGTTCGCGCGCCGGCTGGAAACCGATCCGCGCCGACTGGTCGCTGGTCTCCAGCACCACGGCCATCCGCCACGGCGCGATATCCGACAGCGACTTGACGTCGGCGAGCCTCACGCCCCAATCGCCTGATATATCGAGCTTGCTCTGCGCGCCCCGCCAGCCCTGCGCCTCGTCGAAATTGACGAGACCCGCGGCCATGGTCTTGCGCGCCATTACCTGCAGCTTCGGATCCAGCGTGGTGCGTACCGACAGACCGCCTTCGTAGAGTTTCTTCTCGCCGTAGCGCTCGAAGATGTCGCGGCGGACTTCCTCGGCAAAATATTCGCCGGCGAAGATGTGCGCGGCATTGCTCCGGTTGGTGACGACAAGCGGATCCTTGCGGGCAATGTCGGCTTCGCCCTGCTTGATCCAGCCGTTTTCCAGCAGGCGGTCGATCACATAGTTGCGGCGCTCGACCGCGCGGTCATGATTGCGCACCGGATGCAGCGCGCCGGGCGCCTTCGGCATCGCCGCCAGGTAGGCCGCTTCCGCGACCGTGAGGTCGTTGACCGATTTGTCGAAATACACCAGCGACGCCGCGGCGACGCCGTAGGCGCCGAGACCGAGATAGATTTCGTTGAGATAGAGTTCGAGAATCTTGTCCTTCGAGTAGGCGCGCTCGATCCGCATCGCCAGCAGGGCTTCCTTGATCTTGCGCGTGAACGACACTTCGTTGGTCAGAAGGAAGTTCTTCGCGACCTGCTGGGTGATGGTGGAAGCGCCCTGCGGCCGGCGGTTGGATCCAAAGTTCTGGACATACAGAAGTGCGGCGCGCGCCATGCCGGAATAGTCGATGCCGCCATGCTCGTAAAAATTCTTGTCCTCGGCGGCCAGGAACGCGTTGATGACCAGCTTCGGAACCGCCTGGATCGGCAGGTAGAGCCGACGTTCCTTGGAATATTCGCCGAGCAGCGCGCCGTCCGCCGCATGGACGCGTGTCATCACCGGCGGCTCGTAATCCTGGAGCTGGGAATAATCCGGCAAATCCTTGGAGTAGTGCCAGATCAGCCCCGCCGCGGCCGCGACACCCACCAGGAACACCACGGTTCCGGCGGCAAACAGGAACCCCACGAACCTCACCAGCAGACGCATGATCGACTATCCGTTCAGCCCGTGCGCCATGACGACCGGCAGGTTCTTGTTCTTCAAGCGCAGTCCCCAGAAGGCGGAACCGGTCCGTTCAAGGGGCGGCGCATGGTGGATGATCCGGGAGGGACTTTGATGGAATCCTTGGGAGGCCTCCCCGGGGCCGTTTTTATAGGGCAACCGCTGTGGCCGAACTAGGGCTTTCGGCGGCAGGTCCCTTTTCGGTGGTTGGCTTATCCCCGCGCTAATAAAGCCCGCCGGTGCCGGGACGGAACAGGCTGCGATCCGCATCGGGAGAAGGCTGCAAGCTGCGGCCGTCGGCATCGGCGACGCCGATGACCGAGTAATTATCCGGCGGCGCGGTGCCCGGCTTGAAGGCTTCCAGGATGGTCCGCCCGGTATCGCCGGGGCCGGCGCGCATGCCGGTCTTGGCATCGACGCGGATCAGCTTGATGCCGGCCGGCACCTTGAACGGAATCGCCGGCTTGTCCGCGAGCGCAAGCTTCAGGAAGTCGCGCGCAATCGGCGCGGCCAGATGACCGCCGGTCATGCTCCGGCCGAGATTGCGTGGCTTGTCGTAGCCGACGTAGATGCCGACCACGATGTCGGGCGAGAAGCCGACGAACCAGGCGTCCTTTTCGTCGTTGGTGGTGCCGGTCTTGCCGGCGATCGGCTTGCCGACTTCCTTCACGACCGTTGCGGTGCCGGCCTGCACCACGCCTTCCATCATCGAGGTGATCTGGTAGGCGGTCATCGGATCCAGCACCTGTTCGCGGCGGTCGACGAGTTGCGGCTCGGGCTGGTTCTTCCAGCCGCCAGGCCCGTCGCAGCCTCGGCATTCGCGCTGGTCGTGCTTGAAGATGGTGTGGCCGTAACGGTCCTGGATGCGGTCGATCAGGGTGGCCTTCACCCGCCGCCCGCCATTGGCGAACATCGAATAGGCCGTGACCATGCGCATGACCGTGGTCTCGCCAGCGCCGAGCGCGTAGGACAGATAATTCGGCAATTCGTCATAGACGCCAAAGCGCTTGGCGTATTCGCCGATCAGCGGCATCCCGATGTCCTGCGCCAGCCGCACCGTCACCGTATTCTTCGACAATCGCAGCGCGTTGCGCAGCGTCATCGGGCCAAGATATTTGCCCGCCTCATAGTTCTCCGGACGCCAGACGCCGGCGCCCTGCCCCAGGTCGATCTCGATCGGCGCGTCGACCACCACGGTCGAGGGCGTATAGCCGTTGTCGAGCGCCGAGGAGTACACGATCGGTTTGAAGGACGAGCCCGGTTGCCGGTAGGCTTGGGTGGCGCGATTGAACTGGCTCTGGTCGAACGAGAAACCGCCGACCATGGCGAGCACGCGGCCGGTCCAGGGATCCATCACCACCATGGCGCCGGAAACTTCCGGCAACTGCCGCAACCGGTACTGGCCCTCGACCACGGTGCCGTCCTTGCCGATCAGCGGATCGGCATAGATCACGTCCCCCGGCGAAAGCACCTGCGATACCGCGGTCGGCGCCTTGAAACGTGTCGGTCCCGACGCTGCCTTGGCCCATCTGACGCCGTCGAGCGTGATGATGCCGGTCTGCCGGTCCTTCGCAATGGCGCCGCCCAATTCACGCCCCGGCTGGAAGCCGATCCGGGCCGACTGGTCGCTGGTCTCCAGCACCACGGCCATCCGCCACGGCTGGATGTCCGACAGCGATTTGATGTCGGCAAGCTTGATGCCCCAGTCGCCGGAGATATCGAGCTTGCTGATGGCACCCCGCCAGCCCTGTGCCTCGTCATAATTGACCAGGCCGGCGGCCATGGTCTTGCGCGCTTCCATCTGGATCTTCGGATCGAGCGTGGTGCGCACCGACAGGCCGCCTTCATAGAGCTTCTTTTCGCCGTAGCGCTCGAAGATGTCGCGGCGGACTTCCTCGGCAAAATATTCGCCGGCGAAGATGTGCGCTCCATTGGCGCGGTTGGTCACGATCAGCGGATCCTTGCGTGCCTTGTCGGCGTCGGCCTGCTTGATCCAGCCGTTTTCCAGCAGGCGATCGATCACATAGTTGCGGCGCTCGATCGCGCGGTCATGATTGCGGACCGGGTGCAGCGCCGCCGGCGCCTTCGGCAGCGAGGCCAGATAGGAGGCTTCGGCAACCGTGAGTTCGTTCACCGACTTGTCGAAATAGACCAGCGACGCGGCGGCGATGCCGTAGGCGCCGAGGCCGAGATAGATTTCGTTCAGATACAGTTCGAGGATCTTGTCCTTCGAGTAGGTGCGCTCGATCCGCATCGCCAGCAAGGCTTCCTTGATCTTGCGGCTGAACGACACTTCGTTGGTCAGCAGGAAGTTCTTCGCGACCTGCTGGGTGATGGTGGAGGCGCCCTGCGGCCGGCGGTTGGAGCCGTAATTCTGCGCATACAGAATCGCGGCGCGCGCCATGCCGGAATAATCGATGCCGCCGTGCTCGTAGAAGTTCTTGTCCTCGGCCGCCAGGAACGCGTTGATGACCAGTTTCGGCACCGCCTGGATCGGCAGATACAGCCGGCGTTCCTTGGAATATTCACCAAGCAGCGAGCCGTCGGCCGCGTGCACGCGCGTCATCACCGGAGGTTCGTAATCCTGAAGCTGGGAATAGTCCGGCAAGTCCTTGGAGAAATGCCAGATCAGCCCGGCGGCCGCGGCGACGCCCACCAGGAACACCACGGTTCCGGCGGCGAACAGGAAACCCAAGAACCGCACCAGCAAGCGCATGATCGACTATCCGTTTCAGCCCGTGCGCCGCGACGACCGGCAACCCTTTCGGCCTACCCCCGCCAATGGAACGATCGGCCGCTCCACAGGGAACCGCATCATATCCCGTCCGGGAGAGATTTTTGAGCGATTCCCGCGACCTGTCGGCATTTTTTATAAGGCCGCCGCTGTGGCCAAACTAGGGCTTTGGCAACGGCCACAATCCCCTTCAGTTCGTGGCCCCGACCTTCGCCACGCGTTTGGCCATGAAGACGTCGACGGCCTGCGCCATCGCGCCGACGGTGCGGGAACGCCAGCTGTCCGATACCAGATGTTCGAGATCGCCCTTGTTCGAGACGTAGCCGAGCTCGACCAGGACCGATGGAACGTCGGGCGCCTTCAACACCCTGAAGCCGGCCGATTTCAGGGGATGCTTGTACATCCGCACCGAGTTCTTCATCTCGCCCATCAATAGACGCGCAAACCGGTTTGAAAACGTGCGGGTTTCGCGCCGCGCCAGGTCAATGAGGATGTCGGCGACCTCGGTCGGCTCTTCGGTCAGATTGACGCCGCCGATGGCATCAGCCCGGTTCTCCGTCTCGGCCAGCCGTTCGGCTTCGGCGTCGGAGGCCTTGTCGGACAACGTGTAGATGGTTGCGCCCTGGGCGTCGCCCTCGCCGCGCGGCAAGGCGTCGGCGTGGATCGAAACGAACAGCGATGCCGATTGATTGCGCGCGATTTTGACGCGGTCGTCGAGCGGGATGAAGGTATCGTCGGTGCGGGTCATGACGACCCGGTACTTGCCGTTCTTTTCGATGCGGTCGCGCAACGCCAGCGCAAATCCGAGCACGAGATTCTTCTCGCTTTCGCCCGAGCTCTGCGTGCCGTTGTCGACACCGCCATGGCCGGCGTCGATCACGATCACGGGCCGGGAATCCGGTATCGCGGGCCTGGGCGGAGCCGCGGTTTCAACGGGCGCCGTGACGGAAGCGACGGCGTCGGCGATGGCCGGCTTCAGCTGGGGCCGGCTGTCCGGCGCGAGCGACTGCACGAAAGAGGTGCGGTCGACTTCTTCGAACTCGAGTACCAGCCGCGGCGGCTGGCCGTTGGCCGCATCCAGCACATAGGACTTCGCGATCCTGGCCGGGCCGGTCAGATCGAACACGATCCGCGAACCGCCGGGCATGACCAGGCCATAGCGGAACGCCTTGACCAGCCCGCGGCCGCCGGTGCCGGCGCCGGCCGGAAGCCGAAAACTGACCTCGGGGATGTCCACGATCACCCGGTACGGGTCGGCCAGCGTGAAGGCACGGAACTGGATGGTCTTGTCGAGATCGAGAACGAAACGGGTCTGTTTGGCGTCACCCGCCAGCCGGGCGTCAAAGGCGACCGGAAAATTCGACGTCACGGCCGGGGTCGGCGACGTCCCCTCGGCGGCGAGAATCGCGCCGCTGGAACGCAGCAATGCTGCGGTGCACAGAAGCGCGCACCCCAGCAAAACAACATGATTTGCGCGGCTCGCCAACGAATCCGTTCCTCCGAGCAGCCTCTTACCGCATTAGAACCGCAGGGTTAATCGAAGCTTAATACAGTTCTGTGGAATAAGGCAGATTGTTGCCGGCCTGCGACGCCCCCAGACGCTTCCCTTGCACGGCCGACCCAATCCACGTATGTAGGGGGTGCTGACGGCTAAAACTCCCGGTTGTGTCGCGTTCAGCCTCCCGGTGCAGCGCCGGAACTCTCGATTTCGAGGATTCCAGCGTCTTTCCGATCCCTCCGCAGCCAGCGCAGCGCGCGGCTGACAAGGAGCGGCGGTTTCGAGCCCGAGCGGCGTCCGGTCCCAGGTTACCAGCTTGTTCCAGGGACGGCTTCGAAACGCGGCAGAACCGATTATCCGGCCTGCAACGGCCCGATATGCGAACAGCCGGCGAGCGCTTTGGCGCCACGCCGGGCTTTCAGCGACAGAATAAGGCGGCGCTTTGCCGCCCACGTTTTTAGACGGGCCGACGCTTGATGCGCCAGACTGTATTACCGACCAAGATCCACGGAAGAACCGCGCCGACGCGGGGCGAAAGCTCCGCGCGTCGTTTTGCTCCGCAAGGATCCCGTTCGGATGGGCGCCCCGGGTTGCGTTTTGGCCTTCCCCTCACCCCCGAATCAGGTGGACCGTCGCGTCACCCGGCGGCGCGATACGCGCTTACCGTGATACGCGCCCGCCGCCGTCATGAGCTCCAAAATGCCCAACAAAATGTTGATCGATGCTACCCACCCGGAAGAGACCCGGGTTGTCGTGGTCCGCGGCAATCGCGTCGAGGAATTTGATTTCGAGACCGCCCAGCGCAAGCAACTGCGCGGCAATATCTATCTCGCCAAGGTCACGCGCGTAGAGCCGTCGCTGCAGGCGGCTTTCATCGAGTACGGCGGCAACCGTCACGGCTTCCTCGCCTTCAGCGAAATCCACCCCGATTACTATCAAATTCCGGTTGCCGATCGTCAGGCCCTGATCGAGGCGGACGAACGCGCCCACCGCGAAGCCGAAGAAGAGAGCGAGAGCCGCTCCAGCCGGGGCCGGCGTCCGCGCCACCGCAATTCGCGCCGCCGCGGCCATGGCGAGCGCGTCCAGAGCGAGATCGTCGAGAACGCAAGCCTCGAGCCGTCGCAGGCAGCCCCCTCGTATGAGGGCGAGGAACACGGTCACGAACACGAGAGCCAGCACGCCGAAGGCGCGTACGCCGAAAACGGTCACGTCCACGACGCCGAATCGCACCATGCCGACGCAGAGCATCACGACGATGCCGGGCATCATGACCACGACCATCATGAGCACGGCCACGATGAGCACGATCACTCCGAAGAGGGCACCGAGACGCACGCGAGCGAGACGCTGGCGGCGGTGACCCTGCCCGATACGGCCGCCGTCGAGGCCTCCGTTGCGGAGGCGCGCGAAGACGAGGAAGAAGAAGAAGAACACGCGCATCATGACGCGCACGCGCTTGAAAACGCGGCGCATGCCGACGACGCCCACCGCGCCGAGCATGGCGATGCCGAGGCCGCCGCACCGGATCGCGCCGAAGCGCCGCATGGCGACGAAAACCACGACGATGAAGACGACGGCGACGAGGCCGAGGAAGAAGTCGTCGAATCCGTCGGCGGCGACGACGTGCTGGAAGAAGTGCCGGAGCGCGCCTTCCGCCCGCGCCGTCAATACAAGATCCAGGAAGTCATCAAGCGCCGCCAGGTGATGCTGGTGCAGGTCGTCAAGGAAGAACGTGGCAACAAGGGCGCCGCGCTGACGACCTATCTGTCGCTGGCCGGCCGCTACGCGGTGTTGATGCCCAACACCGCGCGCGGCGGCGGCATCAGCCGCAAGATCACCAGCGCGCAGGACCGCTCGCGCCTGAAGGAAGTGGTGCAGGATCTCGACGTGCCCGAGGGCATGGGCATCATCCTGCGCACCGCGGGCGCCTCCCGCACCAAGCCCGAGATCAAGCGCGACTTCGAATATCTGATCCGCATGTGGGAAACCGTGCGCGACATGACCCTGAAGTCGCAGGCGCCGACGCTGGTCTATGAGGAAGGCTCGCTGATCAAGCGGTCGCTGCGCGACCTCTACAACAAGGAAATCGACGAGATCCTGGTCGCCGGCGAAGCCGGTTATCAGGAAGCCCGCGATTTCATGAAGATGCTGATGCCGTCCAACGTGCGCGCCGTGAAGCAGTATCGCGACGGCCAGCCTCTGTTCTCGCGGATGGGCGTCGAGAGCCAGCTCGATGCGATGTTCTCGCCGACCGTGCAATTGCGCTCCGGCGGCTACATCGTGATCAACCAGACCGAGGCGCTGGTGT
>JBAUUA010000325.1:0-10175 GCA_049582465.1 Bradyrhizobium sp.
GATCGCGATGGCCTCGGCGCGGACGCCGCGGACGGCCGACATGACCCGCTACTGATGGCCGAGGCCTTCGAGCTCGCGGGCGCGCGCCTCGGTCATGCTGCGCATGCATTCGCCGGCATCGATGCGAGCGATGGTGCCCTCACCCAGGCCGTAATACAGGCAATTGGCGTCGCGATATTGAATCCACAGCCGCTGCGCCGCACGCAGCTGGTCATGCTGCTGCGGCACCGCGTCCTTCAGCGCCTGCTGATAGGCGATGGTCATCCGCTTGTCCCATTGCGCGGTCTTGGCCTTGAGACACTCGACCATCTCATAGGTATTGCCGTCGCAGGATTTTTCGGGATCGCCCTGGTCGCCGGCATGTGCCAGCGATGCCGCGAGGCAAATCGCGGCGGCGCCGAACGCGGTTCTGAACATGGCACGCATCGCTATCCTCATGCCGGGCGAGTCAATCCGAGCCGCTTGGCAATGATTCTGTCGACGGTCCGCTTCGGCAATAGCCCCGTGATCAGATGCCGCATCGGGTCCGGCGTGAGCTGATAGCGCACCTTGGGGCTGGCCGACGTCAGGGCGTCGGCGATCGCCTCGGCGATCTTCTCCGGCGGCAAGCCGATCTCGCTCAGATGCTGCGTGAATTTGCGGACCTGTTCGAGCGCCGGAAGATAGGCCGAGTTCTTGTAGCGGGAAATATCGACCTCCTCGGCCTTGCTCCAGATCGGCGTCTTTACCGCGCCCGGCGCCACGATGATGACGTCGACGCCGAACAGCATCATTTCGCGGCGCAGGCTTTCCGACAGCCCCTCGATCGCGTGCTTCGACGCCGAATAGGCCGCCGACAGCGGATTGCCGCTCTTGCCGGCCACCGAGCTGATCATCACGATTCGCCCCTTCGGCCCCTTCAGCGACGGATCGGCCCCGAGCAGCGGCGCGAAGGCCTGCGTGGCGATCACCGGCCCGATCACGTTGACGTCCATCTGGCGGCGGAATTCGTCGGCCGAGAGCTCCAGCACCGGCCCCGCGACCGCGATGCCGGCATTGTTGACGAGCCCGGTCAGCGTCTCGCCGTTCAGCGCGGCGCGGACCTCACGGGCGGCCGCCAGCACCGCGGCTTCATCGGTGACGTCGAACAATAGCGGGGTGAAACCGGCGCCGAACTCTGCCTTCAACCGGTCGGCGTCGACCTGCTTGCGCACGCTGCCGAACACCCGAAAGCCGCGCCCGAGCAGCAATTTTGCCGTGGCCCAGCCGATGCCGGTGGACGCCCCGGTAATGACGACAGATTGCATGGCTCAACTCCCGATCGCCGCTTGCAGATTGTTCCGCACGCTCATCCCCCTAGCAACACCGTTTTTGTGCGTGAGGCCAGCTCGAATATTCCCCTCGCCGTCGGCGTCACCCGGCCGAACACCTGAGATTTTTCGCTGGAGAACCGGCTCGTCCGCTTCGCGTCCCCGCCGACCGCTTTGCATCTTTTGCGATACCCAATCGGCATCGATTGGCCTACCCTTCTCTGGTTGACGGATGGGAGGACTGCAATCATGGCAAAGAAAGCGAAGAAGGCGAGGCGAAGGAAGACGCCGGCGCGGGCGATCGCAGCGCACTCGGCCGCAGCGCGTGGCTTTCAGGTCCTTGCGATGCACGTCACGGAAGAACGCAGCCGCCGCGCCTTCGAGGCGCTCAGGGCGGATCGCCCGGCTTCCAACACATTCGCGCTCGCCGAAAGCCTGCCGAAAAACCTCGACCCGGAAAGTGCCGCCAAGCGCATCCTCGCCCACGCCTTTGCCAGCCGCGCGATGCCGTCAATGACCGCGCCGAAGGTCGATGACGAGGAGTGCGATTTCAGGAGCCTCGGCGTCGAGACCGTGCCGCTGACCGGAACGACAGTGGTGAAATTCCGCCAGCAGATCAAGGGTATTCCGGTTTTCGGATCGCTCGTCAGCGTCGAACTCGATGATCACAATGAACTGGTCTCGCTCAATTCCAGCCTGGCGAAGCCGGATCTTGCGTCCTATGTCGCGAGAATTTCGCCGCACGATGCGCTGAAGAAAATTGCCGCCCGGGCCGGCTACGGAGGGAAGCTTCCCGACGGCGTTCCGGCGCTCAATGTGTTTCTCGACCACCGGGGCAAATGGCATCTCGCCTATATCGTCGAGGACGTGCGGAGCCGGAACAAGGGCAAGGCATCGAAGACCCACCACCAGATCCCGCTGGTGTTCGATTACGTCATCGACGCGCGCAACGGCGCATTGGTGGCGGAATTGCCGCGGACGCCTGCCGCAAGGCACGGCACCGCCAGCGCGGCCGACGACCTCGGCCGGATGAAGACCTTCAACATCGAGACGAAGGGCGGCAAGCGGGTCATGCGCGACGCCATATTGAATATCGAAACCTGCGATTTCGGCTACCGCGACCCGGTCGGGGGCAAGCTGCCCGGCGATCTCGCGGCGTCACCCTGGTCGCCGGCGGCGGTCAGCGCCCATACCCACGCTGCCACGGTCGCGACCTTTCTGCGCAAGGTGCTCAAGCGCAACAACATCGACAACATGGGCGGACGCGTGGTCTCCACCGTCAACTGCGTGGTCAAGCAGTTCGAAAAGCCGCCCGGCAGCAAGGTCTGGCTAAACGCCTTCTGGGACGGGATCCAGATGCTGTACGGTCAGGAGCAGCTCGATGATGGCCAATTGCGGTCGATGGCCTCCTCGCTCTCGGTGGTCGCCCACGAGCTGTTTCACGGCGTCACCGGCGCCACGGCCCGGCTGGTCTATCTGGGCGAGACCGGCGCGCTCAACGAGTCCTATTCGGATATTTTCGGCACCCTGATCGCGAACGACGCGCGGCCGGATATCGCGAAATGGAACTGGCAGGTCGGCTGCGGCGTCGCGATCCGCAACATGCAGGACCCGACCCTGCACAACCAGCCCAAGCTGATGAAGCATTTCATCAACGCTCCGTTGACCCCGAATGACGATTCAGGCGCCGTGCACTTCAACAGCGGCATTCACAACTATGCCGCCTTCAATGTGATGTCGGCGAATGACGGCCGCCAATTCATCTTCAGGCCGCACGAACTGGCGGCGATGTTCTATGTCGCGCTCACCCAGCAGCTCTCGCGCCAATCGACCTTCGCCGACAGCCGGCGCGGCGTGGTGCTGGCGACGCGATCGCTGTTCCGCAAGCTGCCGGCAAAGCAGGTCGAACTCCGCGTGGCCGCGGTCAAAGCGGGCTTTGACGCGGCCGGCATCAGATAGCGGAACTGCCGGTAGGCTTGCGTTAAGTACGATTTCCGCCGCTTCCCGCCCGGCCGGGACGCCGGCCTGAGGTCCCGCGGCGGTTTTTTCGGAATACCGCGCATTTATTGAGCAAGCCGGGCCTGTAGTTCTACGGGCTCATTTTTAACGAGAGCGTAGGTTTGCGCGACTATCATCCCCGCTTGAACTGCGACACTTTCACGATGTTCGAGAATCGGACTCGCGCCGGAAAGTGTCGAAAAAAGCATCGGGGCGTGTCTTGCAGAAGCTCGAGCATTCCATCATCGCCGAACTCGAAGAGGCGGTCAAAAGCGGCTCGTCCGAGCGGCGCGTCGAAACCCTTCGCCAGGTGACGAACCTTTTCCTGCATGACGGGGATCGGCTCACCGAGGACCAGATCAAGGTCTTCGACGACGTGCTGTGCGTCCTGATCAGCCGCGTCGAGACCCGCGCCAGGGCCGAACTCAGCCAGCGGCTGGCGCCGATCGACTACGCGCCGTTCGAGGTCATCCAGCATCTTGCGCGGGACAACGAGATCACGGTGGCCGGCAACGTGCTGGCCCATTCCAGCCGGCTGAGGACGAGCGACCTCGTCGAGATCGCCAGCACCAGGGGGCAGGATCACCTGCTCGCCATTTCGGGCCGCACCAATCTCCCGGAAGCGGTCACCGACGTGATCGTCGACCGCGGCGAACGCAAGGTCATTCGCAAGCTTGCCAACAATGCCAGCGCGCGCTTTTCCGACACCGGCTATTCCACCATCGTCGCGCGGGCGGAAACCGACGATGAACTCACCGAGATCCTCGGCCTGCGGATCGACCTTCCGGTCAAATTCCTTCGCGACCTGCTGCGGCGCGCCACCGACGCCGTGCGCGCTCGCCTCGCGGCCATCGCGCCTCCCGAATTGCAGGACGAGATCAAGCGGATCCTGAAGACCATCGCCGGCGCGGCGGGCGAAGACGCCTCGCCGTCGCGGGATTTCAGCCGCGCCGAAGCGCTGGTGAAGCTGTTGAAGCAGCACAACGAGCTCGACGACGCCGCCATCATCAAGTTTGCCGGCGCCGGAAAGCTCGAGGAAGTCGCCGCCTCGCTCGCCGTTCTCAACAACGCCACCACCGACATGATGGTGCGGCTTCTGGAGGGACCCCGGTCCGATCTCATCCTGATCCCCTGCAAATCCGCCGGCCTGAACTGGCTGGCGGTGGAAACCATCCTTTCCCACCGTCCGCAGCAGCACCCGATATCGGAACAAACGCTGAAGCTCGCCTGGAAGGATTACGGCAAGCTGTCCACCGAGACCGCCCAGCGCACGCTGCGGTTCTGGCAGGTCCATAACAAGATCGAGAAATAGTCTCGCGCCTCGCGACGGCGCGGGGAATCAGGAGCCCAGCACCGGGCTTTGGCGCGCCCGCTCGCGCTGGCGGTGTAGCTCAAGTGCAGCCCGGGCGGTTTTCGGCTGCAGCCGGAAGAAGCTGGCAAGGCCTTGATTGAGCCGATCGCTCCCTACCCCGCCGCGACCGGCCTGCAGCGCGAGGATCGCCTTGGCGGTGTCCCACGACAGCTCGATCGCCTTGGCAAAGACAATCAGCTGTTCCGGCTCGCTCTGGACCAGCACGCGCTCGATCAGACCGATCGGAAGATCGCACATCAACGAGAGGGCGACGGCGGTCTTGTCGAAATCC
The DNA here is from genome assembly GCA_049582465.1 of Bradyrhizobium sp. GTDB lineage: Bacteria > Pseudomonadota > Alphaproteobacteria > Rhizobiales > Xanthobacteraceae > Bradyrhizobium. The sequence continues at coordinate 4,931 of JBAUUA010000325.1, forward strand.
CGCTCGCGCGCATAGCCGAGCAACCGTGCCTCGTCGAGCTGCCCGAGCGCATGCAGGGTCTGCACCATCGCCAGCGCCTGCGCATGCTGGCTGGATCCGGCGCGCGCCGTCGCCTGGATCGCGTCGGATGCCTGCGCCACCGCCGCCCGGACCAGCACCGCCTGCCGCGGATCGGCCGCCTCGAGCCTGCCTCTGACGATTTCGGACGCCTGCACGAACAGTTTCACCAGATCGTGGCGCGGGATGTCGGGACGCGCCCAGACGCGCAGCGCGAGATCGCCATTGTCCTGGGCCCTCCTGACCAGAATCGACATGCCGGACGTCGAGAACCTGGCGCCGCGGTTGGCGGCGGCGCCGGTGATGACCAGATGGTTGCCCCGCTCGACCAGAATGTCGGTCACGGCTTCAACCAGAATGCTTCGGCTGGAAATGGCCAGCAGGTGGCCCTGGCTCTTGGTTCGCGCGTTTTCCACCAGTGCTGCGTCTTCGAGCCGCACCGAATGCGCCAGCACGGGCGCGGCCACGTCGATCGCGTCGTCGAATGCCAGCGTGCGGATAACCCCGGCGGGCGCGTCGGAGACTAAAGCCAGACGGCTGCCGAATTCCGCCCGGGCGGCCTGCTCGATGGTCCCGACGAGCCGGCTCATGACATCGCCGAACAGGTCGATCTGATCGACGGTAAAGCTGCCCGAACCGTGGATGAAGAGATCGGTAACGCGCCGCAGGATCTCGGCGCGCCCGGATGCATCCTTACCGGCGAGTACACCGTCGAGATCGCCGATCAGATGTTCTTGCGCGTTCATCAGGCGACGTTCTTTGCAAGGATAACCGCGGCATCGAGGTCAAGCTCGGAATGCGGCACCGGCCGGCCGAACAGATAGCCTTGCGCGAAATCGACGCCCGCGGCCAGCAAGGCCTCGTACTGCGCGGTGCTCTCGATTCCCTTGGCCGCCGTCGCGATATCGAGGCCGCGCGCCAGCGCCAGCACGGAAGCGACCAGCGCGGCGCAGTCGCGGCGGTCGGCAAATCCCTGCGCCACCGACTTGTCGATCTTGATCTTGTCGAATGGAAAGCTCGTCAGGTAGCTCGCCGAAGTGTATCCCGCTCCGCAATTGTCGAGCACCATGGAGACGCCGAGGTTTTTCAGTTGCCGGATGGTCGCCAGATGTTCCGCCTGATCCTTCTGCAACAGCGAGGTGTCGGCGATTTCCAGCTCTAGCCGCAGCGGCGACAGGCCGGAATCGACCAGCGCCCCCAGCACGAGATCGAACAGATTTCCGCTGGCGAATTGCACGGCGGAGACGTTGACGGCAATCCTGATATTCGCCGGCCAGGCGGCGGCATCCATGCACGCCTGCCGCAGGATCCAGTCGCCGAGCGGCAGCATCAATCCCGTCGATTCCGCGAGCCGGAGGAAACGGTCGGGCGCCAGCAGACCTCTCGACGGATGATGCCAGCGCACGAAAGCCTCGACGCCGCAGATGCGGCCGGCCTTTGCGTCGATGATCGGCTGATAGTGCAGTTCGAATTCATTGCGCGAGATCGCGTCGCGCAGCTCGCCTTCCATCGATCGCTGGATATCGGCGGCCTCGGTCAATTCCGGCTGGAATACCCGGAAGGCGTTTCGCCCGCCCGACTTCGCCGCGTAAAGCGCAAGATCGGCCTTGTGCAGCAGCGTCTCGGCATCGGCGCCATGCTCCGGCGCGAACGCAATTCCGATGCTGGTTCCGACATTGACCTGATGGCCGCCGAGATCGAACGGCCGTTCGATCAGGCGAATGATCCGCAGCGCGAGCGCCACCGCGCCCTCGACCTGGACCTTCTCGTTTTCCTGGATGATGGCGAATTCATCGCCGCCCAGACGGGCCAGCACGTCGACATCGCGAAGCGACGACCGCAGCCGCCGCGCCACCTCGACCAGCAACTGGTCGCCGGCCGAATGTCCCAGCGTATCGTTGACATTCTTGAACCTGTCGAGGTCGAGCATCAGCACGGTAAACGTGGTGCCGTGGCGCTGCAGGCGCCTGGCGGCGTCCTCGAGCTTTTCGGAGAACAACGCGCGGTTTGCAAGACCCGTGAGCAGATCGTGCTGCGCCAGGAAAGCGATCCGCTGTTCATTGCGCGCCCGATCCGTGATGTCCTCATGCGTGGTGAGCCATCCCCCGTTCGGCATGGCGTGACGGGCAATCGCGACCACGCGCCCGTCGGCGAGTTCCAGCACCTCCGTTGCCGCCTTCACGTTCTGCGTCAGGTAGGTCTCCGGCGCGACGTTGAAATGGGTGCCCTTCTCGCGGCGGTATTGCAGGATCTGCCGCAGCGAGGTGCCGGGCTTTATCTGGTCGCGGCTGAGATGATAGATTTCGCCGTAACGCGCATTCGACACCACGACCTTCTGCTCCGCGTCGAACATGCAGAGCCCCTGCGACATGTTGTTGAGCGCGGCATCGAAGCGCAGGTTGGTCGCCTCCAGTTCGCTGGCCTTCTCGGCCAGCAATTGCTCGCCGCGTTTTCGCACCGTGATGTCGTCATGGGTCGCAACCCAGCCGCCATCGGGCGTCGGCGACCGCTGGATATCGATCACGCGGCCGTCCGGCGGCTCGTAATGCACGTTCCGTTCCGTCATGACGCGGTGAATGCCCTCGTCGACGGTCACATCTCCGGCGATGCCATGGTCCTTGTAAAACTGGAAAATCCGCCGCAGCGGCGTGCCCGGCACGACCAGTTCGTCCGGCAGGCCGTACATGGTCTGGAAACGGCTGTTGGAAATCACCAGGCGCCTGTCGGCATCGAACAGGCAAAGTCCCTGCGACATGTTGCTGATGGCGACATCGAAGCGCGCATTGGTTCGCGCCAGCGCCCGCGTCTTCGCCGCCAGCGCGTTGGTCCGCCTCACCAGAGCGAAGGTGCCCAGCATGATGACGGCGATAAAGGCCGCGACGAACGAGCCGAACGTGTAGAGGTTCTGGTACCACGGCCTCAACACGTCGCTGCGGGCATACGTGACGGCCACCACCAGCGGCAGCCCGGGCACGGCCTTGTAGCCGACGATGCGAGCCGCGCCGTCGACGATGCCGGTCGTCTCGTAGGCGCCTGTCTCCGAGGCCGGCAGATATTTGCTCAGCAGCGCGCCGTTGGAAAACGACGTTCCAAGCGTATCCTTCAGTTCGGGCTGCCGCGCCAGCAGCTTGCCGTCGCGGTGCAGCAGCAGGATGGTCCCGCCCTCGCCGAGATTGATCGAGCGATAGAGCTTGATGAAATAGGATTGATCGAGCGGCGCACTGACGACGCCGGCGAAACTGCCGTCGGGATTGCTCAACCGCCGCGAAGCCGCGGTGATCCATTTGTCCTGCGCAAGCGAACGATAGGGCGGCGCGACATATAGCCGGTCGTCGACGCCGTCGCGCTGGGCGATGAATTGCGGCATGTCGGCAATAGTGGAGCGCGGCGGCGCCGGGCTGTAGGAATGGGCGACGACTTGTCCGGAGGCATCGGTCCATCCGATGCCGAGAAGGATGGACGAACTCTTTTGCAGCTGTCGCAGGGCGGCGTTGGCCGCGGCGGGTTTGTATCGTCCCGCAAGGCTGTCGCTGCGTATGGCCTCCGCCCGGCGCAGCGACCGGTCGACATCCTCGAAGGTCAGCACGGTATGCTCGACCAGGATGTTGGCAAAACTCAGCGCGTCGGATTTCGCCGCTGCGATCCTGTCGGCGTAGCGGGCGTGCACACCGACGACGAACAGAACGACGGCCGCGAGCGAAAGCAGGACGCCAAGCGCCGTCAGCGACGAACCCGGCGATTGGGCCAGCCTTCGATATATTTCCCGCATCGCGAAATCCGCGCCAACAACAGGGACCTACCGTCGCTCGGCAACGTTAATATTTCGTTCATAATATTGAGCGGCGCCGGCTGCGGAGTTGGCTCCGTAATCCTACGGAGTTCGCGTCGACCTCCCGGCCGCTTTGACGGGCGCGGAGGCGTCAACTAGTTGTTTTCCGACTTCGGCGAGGGGGAATTGCCATGGACCGGTTGACGGCGGCGCGGATCCAGACCGTGCGCGACCACATGCGGCTCGAATGCGAGAGCGACTGGGACGGCGTCATCGCCACCTTCGCCCACCCGCGCTACGAACTGTACGGCGCCGGCACCGTGTTCGACGGCGAAGAGGCGGTGCGAGGCTATTTCGCGGCGTCGCGGATCCCGTTTCCCGATCAGGCCAACGAGATCATCGCCATCGGCGCCGACGGCGACAGCGTGCTGGTCGAGTTCTGGCTGACCGGCACCCATCTCGGACCGCTGCGGACGCCGAAGGGCGAGATCGCCCCCACCGGGCGGGCGTTTCGGGTGCGGATGATGGCGAGCTTCGAATTCGCACCGGGCTCGGACAGGATCGTCTGCGAGCGTCCCTTTTACGACCGGCGCGCCGTGGTCACGGCGCTGGGGCTGGACTGAAGACGGACTCAGGCGCTCGCTCGGGACGAGATCAACTACCAGCTTGGCCGCCGCCACACCCTCTCCGAGCTCGCTCAACAATATGCACGAGCGAACAATTCTTGTCGCAACGGCGACGTTCGGGGGACAAAAATGTGGATTAAGTAACGGCGCTTTGAATCTGAGGCTGCAAGGCTTTTCGGCTTCAAGAAATCGCTTGGGCCAGCTCGGACGAAGAATGTGATTGAAGCGTCAGTTCTTCGCTCGAGGGGTGCGTTTCACGCGGCGCATGAGCGGCCAGAACGACAAAGGCGAGAACGACTATCGCGCTCTCGCCCTTGAATATGCTGCTCTCGGCTTAATTTTCCGTTGCGGTGCAAGGCGCGCACGCGCCCTGCCCCGCAACCGGCAGCGCGGCCCTAGTTCTTGGTCTTGTCCACCAACGCGCCCTTCTTGATCCACGGCATCATGTCGCGGAGCTTGGCGCCGACTTCCTCGATCGGGTGCTGGGCGAGCTTGGCGCGGGTCGCCTTGAACGAGGTCTGGTTGACCTTGTTCTCCAGCATCCAGTCGCGCGCGAACTTGCCGGTCTGGATGTCGTTGAGCACGCGCTTCATCTCCGCCCTGGTCTCCGCGGTGACGATGCGCGGGCCGCTGACGTATTCGCCGTATTCGGCGGTGTTGGAGATCGAGTAGTTCATGTTGGCGATGCCGCCTTCATAGATCAGGTCGACGATCAGCTTGACCTCGTGCAGGCACTCGAAATAGGCCATCTCGGGCGCGTAGCCGGCTTCCACCAGCGTCTCGTAGCCGCCCT
>JBAUUA010000326.1:0-2657 GCA_049582465.1 Bradyrhizobium sp.
GCCGCTACATCGGCGACCGGCTGATCCGCACCGCCCGGCCGCACCGCATTCTCGATCCCGCCCACGGCCCGCTGATCGCGGTCAAGCTCAACATCCTGACCCGCAAGACGCTGGGCGGCTTCGAGACGGACCTCGACTCCCGCGTGTTCGGCCAGGACGGCAAGATCATGCCGGGACTCTATGCCGCCGGCGAAGCGGCCGGTTTCGGCGGTGGCGGCATGCACGGCTACCGTTCGCTGGAAGGCACGTTTCTCGGCGGCTGCCTGTTCTCCGGACGCAACGCCGGCCGCGCCGCAGCGAAGGCGGTGGGATAGAGACCGACGCGACCATGCCGTCGCCGCGTGGGTTTTTTGCGCCCCGCACAGTCCTGCGAACGTGCTTTTTTGAACGCCGCCGCGTGCCGAACCGGCTAAATTCGCCAGGGTTTTGGCCGTGGTGCCGACGAACATGCGAATTCTGCTTTTTTTGGCTGCGCTGGCGGTTGCAAACGGAATGCCCGCGCGGGCTCAAACCGAGCCCCCCGTGCCGTCGGCCGTTGGGCTGGAGCGCCTCTCCGCATTTTTCGACAATGAAGCGACGTCGGGGCGGATTCCCGGTGCGGTCCTGTTGGTCCAGCAGCACGGATCGCCGCTCTATCTCAGGAGTTTTGGCTTTCAGGACGTCGCCACCGGGGCGCCGATGAGCCCGCACACGATCTTCGCGCTGCATTCGATGACGAAGCCGATCACCTGCCTCGCCGCCATGATGCTGGTCGACGACGGCAAGCTTTCGCCGTCCGATCCCGTGTCCAAATACATTCCCGCCTTCGCCGACGTGAAGGTCGGCATCGCTTCCAAGGCGGGGGACGGCGAGCCCGCCCTCACGCTGGTGCCGCCGGACCGCCCGGTGACCGTCGAGGACCTGCTGCGGCAGACCTCCGGCATCACCTATGACTACATCGGCGGTACCCTGATCGAGAAGGCTTATCATGATGCCCATATTTTCGACGGGCATTTCGACAACAGGGAATTTGCCGAGCGCATTGCGCGGCTGCCTTTGGCGCGGCAGCCCGGCACGCTCTGGCGCTACGGACATTCCACGGATGTGGTCGGACGCGTGATCGAAATCGTCTCCGGAAAATCGCTCTATCAGTTCATGAAGGAACGCATCTTCGACCCGCTCGGCATGACCAGCACCAAGTTCGTGCTCAGTGCCGCCGAATGGAAGCGCATGGCGGAGCCGCTGCCGAGCGATTCCATCCTGCGCCTCGCAGAGAAGGAACGGCGCGATCACCCGGAATGGGAATCGGGCGGCGGCGGACTGGTCTCGACCATTGGGGATTACGGGCGGTTTGCGCAGATGCTGCTCAACGGCGGCACGCTCGACGGCAAGCGATATCTCAGCCCGAGCGCGTTCAAGCTGATGACGTCGGACCATATCGGACCCGGCTCCGGCGTCGGGCGGGATTATTTCTACTTTCCCGGCGACGGCTTCGGCTATGGCTACGGCATCGCGGTCCGCACCGATCCGGGGAACGCAAAACCGCCGCCGCCCGGCTCGATCGGCGAATTGAAATGGGACAGCGGCAGCGGCACCTATTTCGGGATCGATCCGAAACTGGACATGCTCTACATCATGATGGAGCAGAGCCAGCCCGAACGTGGGCGCATCACGCCCGCCTTCAAGAAGCTGGTCTACGACGCATTCGGGCAATAGGCCGATACCGCATACGGTCGATTTGCTGGCCGTCGACGCCGAAATCAGCCAGGCGTCCGTTGTGGAAGTTTCCCTGATTTGAGGGGTTTACCCGGGAAACGATCGATCGGCCCCGAATGGCGGGAACCTATTTGGCTTTGCCGCATCCAACCCCTCAGAGCTACCGTCTCACTGGATCGAGCCCCCATATGCGCCCCGCTCAAGCCCCACCGATTGCTCCCCTCGGGACCGCCGAAGCCGAACTGGTCGCCCGCGCCCGCGATCGCGACGAGGCGGCTATCCGCTCGATCATGCAGGCGAATAATCGCAGGCTTTACCGGCTGGCCCGCGGCATCTTGCGCAACGACGCCGAGGCCGAGGACGTGGTGCAGGAAACCTATGTCCGGGCGTTCACTCATCTTGCGGAATTCCGCGGCGACTCCAGCCTCGCGACATGGCTGGCGCGGATCGCCATGAACGAGGCGCTCGGCCGGCTGCGCCGCCAGCGGCCCGGGGTCGAGTGGACCTCGCTGCCGCCGGGCACCCTCGAGGCCCAGATCATCCAGTTTCCCCATTCGGCCCCGTCCGAGGATCCGGAAAAATCCATGGCGCAACGTCAAATCCAGCATGTGGTCGAACACGCGATCGACGAACTTCCCGAAGCCTTCCGCATCGTCTTCATCACCCGCGTGATCGAGGGAATGAACGTCGAGGAAACCGCCGAGATTCTGGGGCTGAAGCCGGAGACCGTGAAGACCCGGTTGCACCGGGCGCGCGCCATGCTGCGCGACAATGTCGAGAAGAAGATCGGCCCGGTGGTGCTGGAGGCGTTTCCGTTCGCCGGCAAGCGCTGCGAACGCCTGACGGTTGCGGTTTTGAAACGGCTCGGCATCGGCGCATAAATTTTGCGGGAACGTTTTCGTTCCCGCGCCATCCAACTCCTGTGCAACCAACAATGCGCGGCGGTCTCAAGCCCCGGCGCC
>JBAUUA010000327.1:0-3857 GCA_049582465.1 Bradyrhizobium sp.
CTGTAGCCGTTCGCCTGCAGGATCGCCGCCGGCGTCACGTGGTAGCGGCGCGCCAGGAGCTCCAGCGTGTCGCTGGTGCCGACGATGATCGTGGTGCCCCGGCCCGGCGCGCGAGCCGCCGCAACCGAGCGCGGCGGAACGGTGCCGGTCGTCTCCAGCGGACGAGCGGGCGGAGCGTAAGAGGCAATCCCGCGCCCTCCTCCGGACACGCCGCTGCGGGCCGACGGATAGCTCTGCGGCGCGGCGATCGGCGGGGGCAGGGCCTGCGACTGGTACTGCGATTGCGGGCGGGAATATTGCGGAAGTTCGCGGCGCTCGACCGCGGGACCCGGCACCGAACCGGTGGCTTCAGGTTGCGAGGCGAAGGGATTGGACAAGGAATTCTGCGAAAGGCGCGTCTGCATGTCGGCGCTGCAGCCCGCAAACCCGAACGACATCAGCGCCAGCGCCGCGAAATGCGGAACGCGACGCGAGCAAAGCAACGCGACGATACGGGGCATGGTTACTCACTCGTACGCAACAAATTACGTTTTTGAGTAAACACGCCGCCAGTAAACAACCGCTTAACCCTGCGAAAGCCTTACATTCCGGGCCAATCCGGGGGGCCGTCGGGTCGCGGCGACAGGCTGGGCCGCTTCGCCCTCGCGGGCTCTTTCCCCGCGATGACGGCAGGTCCTACAATTCGCGGGCGATGCCCAGTAATGCCGGCACGAACCGGACGTCCACCAGCTCCTTGCGATCGAATCCGGCGTCGGTCCTGACGACCCGGACCAGGGTCTGGGTGCCGTGGTGCGGACCGACCGGCGCGATCAGGATGCCGCCGGGCTCGAGTCGAGCCAACAGCGTCTCGGGGATCTGCTCCATCGCCGCCGTCACGATGATCCGGTCGAAAGTGCCGGCGTTGGCGGGAATGTCGTAGCCGTCCCCCAGCATCACCTCGATATTGTCGTAACCGAGCTTCGCCAGCCGTGCCCGGGCGCTGTCGGCGAGCGTCCGGTAGCGTTCGATCGTCAGCACCTGCAGACAAAGCCGCGACAGGATGGCGGCCTGGTAGCCGGAGCCGGTGCCGATCTCAAGCACGCGGTGCCGCTTCTGCAGTTGCAACTGTTCGGTCATGTAGGCCACCACGAAGGGCTGGCTGATGGTCTGTCCGCAGGCGATACCGAGCGCCGAGTCGCGATAGGCGTCGGAGCGATCGGCCGGCTCGACGAAAACCTCGCGCGGCACCTCTTCCATGGCCCGCAGCACCGCCTGATCGCTGATCCCGCGTCGCCGCAGGCCAAGCTGAAACATCATTTTTTCCGGCGGATTCGGCGCAGCGGTCATGACGATCTCTTAAACGCCCCTGCCGGGGCAGTCTCGAACAGTTTGACGCCAGAAAACGCGCAGTCTCGGGAGAACTCTCGGAAAATCGGTGTTCCCGAGGGGGAACCGGGTTTGTACCCCGGCGTTAGGCAAAGGGGCAATCGATCTCCCGCTCCAGGCCCGCAGCGGAGCGGGGTGCCGTGCCTGGGCATGGGCACGTTGACATTGCGCCGCTGGACGTTATTTGCGATCCTGAAACGTAGGACGGGCAAGGACATTTTCATGACTGCGACGCGGCCGCCGGGCGCTTCTGTCTTCCTCGTCGAAGACGAGGTGATGATCAGAATGATGGTCGCCGACATGCTGGAAGAGCTGGGGTTTCGTATCGCTGCCGAGGCCGGCGAGATCAACGAGGCGATCAGGCTCGCGCAATCCGCCGAGTTCGACCTCGCCATTCTCGACGTCAACGTCAACGGCAAGGTGATTTCTCCGGTCGCCGAATTGATCACGGCGCGCAACCGCCCCTTCATCTTCGCGACCGGCTACGGCTCGTCGGGTCTGCCGGAAGAATACCGCGACCGGCCCGCGCTGCAAAAGCCTTTCCAGCTCGAAACCCTGGCGCGGATGATCGACAGCACGCTCAAGGGCGCGACGGTTTAGCGCAGACACGGCTGGCGTTTTTCCCGCGCGAGAAGATTCTATTTCAGCGTCGCCGTCAGCGCCTGCGAAAACTCGTCGTCGGTGCGGTCGAGCCGCAGCGGCGTCACCGAAACATAGCGCGCCGCCAGCGCGGCAAGGTCGGTGCCCTCCGCCGGCACGTCGGCCTGTGCCAGCCGTTCGAACCCGATCCAGAAGTAGGGATTGCCGCGGCCGTCGCGGCGCTGGTCGACCTTGAGAAAACCGAGATTGCGCTTGCCCTGCCGCGTCACGCGCACGCCCGCGACGTCGTCCGGCGCACAGGCGGGAAAATTGACGTTGATCACGGTGTTCTTCGGCACCCCGGCATCGATCACCTTGCGCAGGATCGGCGGCCCGAATTTCAGCGCCGTTTCCCACAACGGCGCGTTGCGCGTCTCCATGCTGAATTCCTGCGACAACGCGAACGACGGAATTCCCAGAATGGTCCCTTCCAGGGCGCCGGCGATGGTGCCGGAATAGACCACGTCCTCGGCGACGTTGCGGCCCTTGTTGACGCCGGACAGCACGAGATCCGGCATGGTCTCCCCGAGGATGTGGCGCGCGCCCATGATGACGCAGTCGGTCGGCGTGCCGCGCACCGCGAAATGCCGTGGGCCGACTTCACGCAGCCGCAACGGATCATTCAGCGACAGCGAATGCGAAACGCCGGACTGGTCGAGCTCCGGCGCCACCACCCAGACATCGTCGGACAGCGCGCGGGCGATCTCCTCGACGACCTTCAGACCGGGAGCATGGATGCCGTCGTCATTGGTGCAGAGAATTCGCATCCTACCTAAATGCCCTCGTTCGAACGGTTCAGGGATCGTCAACGTCCTCTTAGCCCGCTCGCGCCGCCGAGGCAAACCCGGCAAATTCAACGAAAATCCCGTCGTCTTCGGGTCGTTCGACCGCCGTGTGCATAGCGAGGCCGCCGCAGTTCCGGCCGTGTTGATTTTCGATGCGGATCGCTTTTCAGCCGCAGCGGTTCTTTTGGATTGATTGCAGCGCCGGCGACGGCTCAAACCGGGCCGCGGACTCGTCATCATCCGTTTGAGGCCTCTCGCGCAGCATGACATCCTGCAGCGATTGGTGGACCTCGATCTTTCCGTTGTAATCGACGTATCCGAGTTTCCTGAACCTGTTCATGAAAAAACTCACGCGGGATCGGGTCGTGCCGATCATTTCCGCCAGCGTCTCCTGGCTAAGCGTGATCGGAATTGACGGCCCGCCGCCTTCCGCGCCTGAATTCGCCAGACGCAGCAGCAGGCGCGCGAGCCGTTTCTCGCTGCAATTGAACAGATGGTCGATCAGATCGTCTTCCATCCGGCTGTTGCGGGACAACAGATAAAAAGTGAAGAACGCGGAAAACCCCGGTTCCGCTTCGAGCGCCGCAAGCATCGCCGGTCGTGTGATCGAGGTGATCACGCAGTCTTCCAGGGCGAGGCTGGTTGCGCTGCGTCGTTCCGCGCCTTCGAGGCATGCTTCGCCGAAGAACTGGCCCTCCTCCAGGATTCCGACCACCGCTTCCTTGCCGTGCTCGGACAGCACCGTGATCTTCACCCTGCCTTTCTGGATGAAGAATATCTCCTCGGCGACGTCGCCCTGGCCGTATATCCGCTGGTTCCTGGCGTAGCGCTCAACCGTCTTTCCAGCCCCGGCCCGGCCCAGAAAAGTCCGGGGATCGAACGCTTGTTCTATCTGAAGTGGCACCGCGTTGGGCATGGTGTCGGTCCGTCGTCCTGCCGGGCCACAACACGCGCAGTTGCCGGCATGGTCTCCGGCTAAACCGGAGGTAGCCATGATAATCCTCTAATGTCGGCAAGGCGACTCAAATCGGGCTCCGACGGCCAAGCTCACCGACTGAGTTCCGACGA
>JBAUUA010000328.1:0-3765 GCA_049582465.1 Bradyrhizobium sp.
GAGCCGCACCAGGCGCAGCCGCAGCACCAGCCGCCGGCGTACCGGCCGCAGCAGCTGCCGCAGCCGCCTTCTGCTCTTCGGCGTAGCCCGACGGCGGCACGATGGTCACGAGCGTCACGTCTTCACGCGACAGCGACTTCACGCCGGCCGGCAGCTTGATGTCCGACAGATGCAGCGAATGGCTGATTTCCAGTGCGCCGACGTCGGCCTCGACATATTGCGGGATGTTGTCGACCGAGCATTCCAGGTCGATGGTGTGGGTGACGATGTTGACGGTGCCGCCGCGCTTCACGCCGGGCGCCGATTCGGCGTTCTGGATGTGCAGGGGAACGCTGACGCGGATGGTCGCGCCTTCGCCGAGCCGCATGAAGTCGACATGGATCGGGAAATCGCGCACCGGATCGAGATGGAAGTCGCGCGGAATCACGCGGTGCTTCTTGCCCTCCAGATCGATGTCGTAAATCGTGGTGAGGAACCGGCCGGCCAGGATGCGCTGGCGCAGTTCGGTATCGTCGACCGAAATCGGCGTGGGGGGCAGGTTGTTGCCATAGATCACTCCGGGCACTCTCCCGGCGCGACGCTCTGCCCGGGCGGCCCCCTTGCCGCTCTTCGGACGTGCGGTCGCCTTCAATTCCTTGACGGTCGCCATCTCTCTAAGTCCTTGTTTTCCAAAAAGTTAAAGGCCGCAACGCGGCCCGGTTACACTCCACAGCAAGCCTCCAGGGGTGCGGGGGCTGCGGACGTGGCGGCGTTCTAGCCCCAAAGGGGCGAAATGACAAGGAAATGCGGGGATCTTTGTGAGGGTTTTGGGGGCCACCCCCCCCCTCAAAAGCCCGCTATTACCAGGCTTGAGCCGCTACTCGCCCCGCTTCGGACGGATTCCCGCGAAACCCGCCGGATGCCGATCCGTCCGTCTTCAGACGGCCGACGTCGAGATACCGAGCTTGGCTTCCAGCACGGCGATGCGTGCCTTCAGCGCCTCGTTTTCCTCGCGCGCCAGCCGCGCCATGTCCTTGACCGCCTCGAACTCCTCGCGCTTGACGATGTCGAGGTCGCGCAGGATCTTTTCGGCTTGGTTGCGGACCACCGCATCGACCTCGCGCTTGACGCCCTGGGCGGCGCCCGCGGCGTCATTCATCAGACGCCCGATCTCGTCGAAAAAACGATTATTGGTCTGGGTCATCTTGGGCCGATCTCCGCTTCGATGCGCAACTACCTGTTCCATCAGACAATGGCGATCCGGACGGGTCAGTTCAAGGCTGATCTGATCGCCCGACACGGCCTGTTGCCTTGTCATGTCCCGGTTTCCTTGCAATCGTATTGATGGCAAAGCCAAGAAAATCGCGAAACCGAAAAGCGAGCAGAAACGCCCCATGATCGACCAGCAGATCGAAATCCCCACCAAGGACGGCCACACCACCACTTTCATTACCCATCCCGAGCGCGGCGGGCCGTTTCCCGTCATCATCTTCTACATGGACGCGCCGGCGATCCGCGAGGAACTGCGCGACATGGCGCGCCGGCTTGCGACCTCGGGCTATTACGTGATGTTGCCGAATCTCTATTACCGGTCCCGCGTCATGGAATTGGGACCGATACCGCCCGACCCGGAAGCGCCGGAGCGCAAGCGGATGTTCGGCTACATGAACTCCATCAACATTCCCCTTGTCATGGAGGACACCACCGCACTCCTCGCTTATGCCGACACGCAGCCGGCCGCGAACGCCAAGATCGTCGGCGCGGTCGGCTATTGCATGAGCGGGCGATATGCCATCAACGCGGCGACGCATTTCCCGGACCGGGTCAAGGCCGCGGCCTCGATCTACGGAACGCATCTGGCCACCGACCAGCCCGACAGCCCGCATCTGGCCGCGAGCAAGACCAAGGCCGAGCTCTATTTCGGCTGCGCCGAGACCGATATCTACGCGCCGCAGGAGATCATCGACAAGGTCGCGGCATCGATGAAGGGCGCCAATGCCGAAGTCGAAGTCTATCCCGAAACCCATCACGGCTTCGCGTTTCCGAAGCGGCCCGTCTACCATCGCGACGCGGCGGAACGGCATTGGGAGCGGCTGCTGGCGCTCTATCGCCGCAACCTCTCCAAATAGACCGGCGCGATGCCCTTTCTGACCATCGCCTTTCCGGTATTCGATCCGATTGCGATAGCCATCGGGCCGTTCGCGATCCGCTGGTATGCGCTGGCCTATATCGGCGGCATCGTGCTGGGCTGGATCTACGCGCGCTCGCTGATCAAGAATGAGACGCTGTGGGGCGGGCCGGCGCCGATCACGCTGCCGCAGATGGACGATTTCATTCTCTGGGTCACGCTCGGCATCATCCTCGGCGGCCGCACCGGTTACGTGCTGTTCTACAACCTGCCGTTCTTCGTGACGCATCCGATCGAGATCTTCGAGCTCTGGAAGGGCGGCATGTCGTTCCACGGCGGCTTCCTCGGCTGCGTGGCCGCGGTGATCCTGTTCTGCCGCAAGAACGACATCCCCATCCTGTCGCTCGGCGATATCACCACCGCGGTCGGGCCGATCGGGCTGTTTCTCGGGCGGATCGCCAATTTCATCAACAGCGAGTTGTGGGGCCGCGCGGCGGATTCCAGCGTGCCCTGGAGAATGATCTTTCCCAACGACCCGCTTCATCTGCCGCGCCATCCCAGCCAGTTGTACGAGGCGGGGCTCGAGGGAATCGTGCTGTTCACGATCCTCGCCGTGATGATCCGTTTCGGCGCCCTGAAGCGGCCCGGACTGATCCTCGGCAGTTTTATCAGTCTGTACGGGCTCGCCCGCATCGCCGGCGAATTCTTCCGGGAGCCCGATCCGCAGCTCGGATTTTTGTGGGGCGGGCTGACCATGGGTATGCTGTTGTCGGTACCGATGGTGATTGCAGGCGCCGTCATTATCGTGCTGGCATGGCGCCGCAAATCGCCGAAGCGCCAACCGAGCCCAGCCGAAAGCAGGCCGTGACCGAATATTCGCCGCTGCAGTCCGAGATCAAGCGACTGATCAAGACGTCGGGACCGATGCCGGTCTGGCGCTACATGGAATTGTGCCTGACGCATCCGGAGTTCGGCTATTACGTGTCGCGCGATCCGCTGGGACGCGAGGGCGATTTCACCACCGCGCCCGAAGTGAGCCAGATGTTCGGCGAATTGCTGGGGCTGTGGGCGGCCTCGGTCTGGAAGGCGATCGGCTCGCCGCCGCTGCTGCGGCTGATCGAGCTCGGACCCGGCCGCGGCACCATGATGGCCGATGCGCTGCGCGCGCTGCGGGTCCTGCCGCCGCTGTACCAGGCGCTCAGCATCCATCTGGTCGAGATCAATCCGGTGCTGCGCGAAAAGCAGAAGTCGATGCTGTCGGGCGCGCGCGACATCGCCTGGCATGACAGCATCGACGACATCCCCGACGGTCCCGCGGTCATCTTCGCCAACGAGTATTTCGACGTGCTGCCGATCCGCCAGGTGGTGCGGCGCGGGACCGGTTGGCACGAGCGCACCATCGACATCGACGCCAGCGGCAAGCTGGCATTCGGCTGTGCCGACGAGCCGACCCCGCGCTTCGAGGTGCTGCTGCCGCCGCTGGTGCGCGCGGCTCCGCTCGGCGCGGTGTTCGAGTGGCGGCCCGACACCGAGATGATGAAGATCGCAAGCCGCGTACGCGATCAGGACGGCGCGGCGCTGATCATCGATTACGGCCACGTCCGCAGCGACGCCGGCGATACCTTTCAGGCCATCGCGCGGCACAGCTTCACCGATCC
>JBAUUA010000329.1:0-7321 GCA_049582465.1 Bradyrhizobium sp.
GCGACATCGACATAGCTGTGAATGTCGTAGGGCCAGCCGTGCAGCAGAAGGACCGCAGGTCCATCCGCCGGACCTGCTTCGGCATAGCCGACGTTCAGCACGCCGGCATCGACTTGCTTCAGCGTACCGAACGACGTATGTGTCCCCGGCTTGATCCGCGGGAGCTCCGCCGGCTTTGCCTTGCCGGCTTCGGCGCGCGCCGAGCCGCTCAAAGCGAACTGGGCGGCCACGACGGTCATCGCGGCGGTGCCAAAAAAGCGGCGGCGGTCCTGGTTGATTTGTTCGGGCGTTCTGATCGTATCCATTCGATATCTCCCTTGACGTTCCCGTCGGCCGCATTTTCACGTTGCCATGAACCGATGCCGACGCCCTGTCTTTCCTGAACGACCGGTCCGTTATGACAGCGATACCGGGCAGGCGACCGCGCCCCCGACAGCCGCCAGATCGCGGTTGCCGGGTACGGCGCCTGCCTCCGGCCCTATCCGTTTTGCGACGGGCGTAGCGAGCGGAACGCCTCCCGCATCTCGCTGGAGAACACTTGCGGCTGTTCCCAGGCCGCAAAGTGGCCGCCTTTGTCGAACCTGTTGTAGTGAATGAGTTTGGGAAACGCCTTCTCCGCCCAACTGCGGGGAGCAGCATAGATCTCGTCCGGAAATACGCTCACGGCAACCGGGATCGTCACGTTCTTGACGTCGAAAAAGGCCAGCTTGTTTTCCCAATAGAGACGAGCCGATGAGATCGCCGTGTTCGTCAGCCAGTAGAGCGTGATGTTGTCGAGGACGTCGTCCCGCGTGAGGCCTTCGTGCTGTCCGTCGAAGACGCGCGAGATCAACTCGTAACTGCGCACGTCATGATCGAGTATCCACCCCGCCAGGCCGACCGGCGAATCCACGATCCCGTACAGCGTCTGCGGGTGGTTCGTCATCTCGATGGCATAGCCCAAACCGTGCTTATTGAAAAAATCCAGCTGCTCATACGCATGCTGTTCGTCCGCCGAGAGCCCGGATGGGGCGGGACCGCCGAGCTGGAGTGCCTTGGAAACGTCGACCGGAACGGTGGCGGGCATGTTGGTGTGAATGCCCAGCAACTCCGGAGGTGCCTGAAGGGCCATCTGCTCGGTGATGGCGTCGCCCCAATCGCCGCCTTGCGCCACGAAGCGCGTGTATCCGAGGCGCTTCATCAGTACGGTCCACGCGCGCGCGATGCGGATGGGGTCCCAGCCGACCGCGGTCGGCTTGCCTGAAAAGCCGTAGCCCGGGATCGACGGAATCACCAGATGGAAGGCGTCCGATGCGCTCGCGCCATGGGCCGTGGGATTGGTCAGCGGATCGACGATCTTCAGCTGCTCGATGATCGACCCGGGCCACCCATGCGTGACGATGAGCGGCAACGCGTTTTCATGTTTCGAGCGAACGTGAATGAAATGAATGTCGAGCCCGTCGATTTCGGTGATGAACTGCGGCAGGGCTTTCAGCCTCGCCTCGCACTTGCGCCAGTCATAGTCCGTCGACCAATACCGCGCGAGTTTCTGCATCGTCGCCAGCTGCACGCCCTGGGTTTGATCGGAGACCGTCTCCCGATCGGGCCACCGCGTCGCCGCCACGCGCCGGCGCAGGTCAACGAGTTCGGCTTCGGGAATGTGGACATGGAAGGCGCGGACGGCGCCGCCATCGGTCGCGGCGGCCAGATGTTCCGGAAGCAGGCTGACGGCGCCCGCGGTTGCAGCCATAGCCAGAAGGCTGCGCCGAGTGGGTGAAAACGATGTTGCGGACATGGCATTTCTCCCTGATGTAATCGAGCCGCCCGGTCGGCTGCTCGCTATATGCAGGTGTGAGGATGCTCGTCGCAGCGCCCCGGACCAATTCTCCATCCGGCTGTCAGGCTAAAACGTTGGTATGATCCGCTGGCCAAGCGCTGCGAAGATCGACGCGGGCACGGATCGCGCCCCAGCTGCCCGCAAAAATCTCATCGACCTTTGGCCTGGGCTGCCTCCACACCAAAACGTGCCCTGGCTAGCCGAGTTCTCCGCCGATGTGCCGCGCCAGGGCCTTGCCGAGGCACGCCATCAGGCTGTCCTCGTCGAACGGCTTGGTCAGAAAGCAAACCGCTCCATACTCCAGCGCGCGGGCGCGGACGCTTTCTTCGGGAACGGCGGTGACAAAAACGAAGGGCACGGGGTTTCCCTCGCTCCGCAGCCGGAATTGCAGCTCGATTCCGCTCATTCCGGGCATGCGGACATCGGCAATCACGCACCACGTATTGTGCAGCTGCGCCGATTCCAGAAAGGCCTCGGCGGAGGGAAAGACATGGACGATATATCCCAGCGACCGCAGCAGGTTGTATATCGCAGTGCGAATGGATTCATCGTCGTCGATAACGGAAATCACCGGGACTGTAGTCAAATCAGTCGATCCTGGATCGGAGGCAGAGCACCTGCGCCTGCGACACCGTCCGGGTCACACTGCGCTTGGGGGGTCCGGCCCGGAAATCATACTTAGGTTTGCACCTTACGGAGCTTTCCGGCTGATCCCGAGCATCTCCGCCATTTTTACCAGTTCGGCGAGCGATTTTGCCTCCATCTTCTTCATCACCTGCCCGCGATGGATCTTGACCGTGATCTCGCTGACGTCCAGCAGCCCTGCGACCTGCTTGTTCATCAGGCCCGACGTGACGAGGGTCAAGACCTCCTTCTGCCGGGGCGTCAGCGCTTCGAACCGGGCGCGCAGCCCGGACGCGGCCACATCGCCCTCGCGCCGTTTCCGGTCCAGATCGAGCGCATGGGTCACGGCATCCAGCATGTCCTGATCCCGGAAGGGTTTTGTCAGGAAATCCACGGCACCGGCCTTCATCGCCCTCACCGACATCGGAATGTCGCCATGCCCTGTGATGAACACGATCGGAATGCGGATCCCGGCCTTTGCCAGCACATCCTGAAACTCGAGGCCGCTGACCCCCGGCAGCCGGATATCGAGCACCAGGCAACTGACGATGTCCGGCAGCTTGCTCTTGAGCAGCTCGGCGGCCGAGGTGAACACCTTGACCGGCAGATTCATCGACTGGAACAGGTAGCTCAGCGCAACCCGCATCGATTCGTCGTCGTCGACGACGAAAACCATATGCTGCGGCTGGTTCTTCTCGTTCATCGTTCCTGCCGACGGCATCGCAGACGGGATGCCGCTCCTGCTGCTCCAATTTCGATAGACCTGCTCACGCTGCATTCTCCCGGCGCGATGGCAACGCGAACTGGAACGTGGCGCCGGAGCCGGCATTCGCGGATGACCACAGCCGGCCGCCGTGAGCCTCGACGATCGAGCGGCAGATCGAAAGGCCCATCCCCAGTCCGCCCGGCTTGGTGCTGAAGAACGGATCGAATACGCGGTCGACGTCCTCGCCGGCTACTCCGGGGCCGCTGTCCTCCACCGCAACCACGACGCGATGCGCTTCATCCTGATAGGTACGGATCACCAGTCGAAGCGGCCGGTCCGTGATCGTCCGCATCGCTTCGGCACCGTTCATGATGAGGTTGATGATCACCTGCTGAAGCTGAATCCGGTCCGCGACGATCGACGGCACGGAGGGCGAGAGTTCCAGCTGCGGGCTAACCTGCTGGGCGGCGAGTTCGCGCCGCAGCAGCGCGGCGACCTCGTTGACGAGGTCGTTGACGTCAAGCGGCGCCTTCTCGGTGTTCGCCTTTTTCATGAGACCGCGGACGCGCCGGATCACTTCGCCGGCCCGGTTGCCGTCCTTGACGATCCATTCGACGGCCCCGCGTACATCGTTCAGGTCCGGTTTTTCGCGGCGGAGAAAGCGCAGGCAGGCCTGGCCGTTGGCGACGATCGCCGCAAGCGGCTGATTGACCTCGTGCGCGATGGTCGCGCTTATTTCTCCGAGCGTCGCTACGCGGCTGGCGTGAGCCAAAGCAGTCTGGGCGGCGTCCAGGGTTTCCTGCGATCTCCTGGCCTCGGTAATGTCCATCACCGCGCCGACAACTTCCTCGTTACCGGACTCGTATGTGATGCGGTGCGCGAGAAGATGAATATGCTTGATTTTCCCATCCGGCATCAGCAGCCGCACTTCGAAGTCGTGGTATGGCGCGTTTTGCGCCGAGCGATCGAGTTCACGCTCCATGATATAACGATCGTCCGGATGGGTACGCTCGACGACCAGGCTGATCCTGGGCTTGATGCTCCGATCAAAGCCCAGAATTTGATAGGTCTGCTCCGACCAATAGTAGTGGCGGGTGGCGACATCCCAGGCAAAGCTGCCGGTCTGGCTGAGCTTTTGCGCCTCGGCCGAATAGGCCTGGCTCCTTTGCCACGCGCTTTCGGCCTGCTTCCGATCCTCGATGTCGATATTCGTTCCATACCAGGCAACGACCGCCCCGGCCTCATCCCGCAAAGCCTCGCTGCGGAACAGAAACCAGCGATACGTCCCGTCGAAGCGCCGCATCCGCGCCTCGACGTCGTCGGGTTTGCCGGTTTCAAGCATTCTCAGCCAGGCGTAATGCAGCGCCGGCCGGTCGTCGGGATGAACCGCAGCCCGCCATTCCCAGCCGAGCGCCTGTTCCGGGGAAAGGCCGGTGTAATCGAGCCAACGCTTGTTGAGATACTCCGCATAGCCGTCGGGCCGGGTGCGCCAGGCGAGAATCGGGATCAGATCGAGCGTGCGTCGAAGCTCCCGTTCGGCCTTGGCGAGCTGGGCCTCGCTGCGTCGCAGCGCATCCTCGGCATTTCTCTGGTCCTCGACGTCAATGCCGACCGAATACCATTTGACGATGTTGCCCTTGTCGTCGCGCTGTGGCGCGCGTCGCATCGTATACCATCGATACGTGCCGTCGGACCTGCGCGTGCGCACATCCACCGACAGTGTCTCGCCCTTTTCCTGCGCAGCGCGCCACGCGTTTTCGAATCGCTCGACATCGTCGGGATGATAATAGGCCGAGGTATCTAGTCCCTTGCCGGTCGCTTCTGCGTGCGCATGACCGGTATAGTCCTGCCACGTTTGATTGACGAAACTGCGCGTGCCATCCGGCTCGAAGGTCGACACCATGACCGGAATTGAATCGATAGTGAGCTGCAACTCGCGCTTGGCCTCCGCCAACTGCGCTTCTCTCTCCTGCAAGGCGGCCTCGGCCCGCTTCCTGTCTTCGATGTCATAGCCGGACCCAAACCACTTGACGACTTTGCCTGTCTCGTCGCGCAGCGGTACGCGAGTCATGTAGTTCCATCGATACTGACCATCTGCGCGCCGCATGCGTTGTTCGGTCTGGAACGGTTCTCCGGTCACCAGGTGGGTGCGCCACAGACGATCAATCCTGTCGCGATCGTCGGGATGAATCAGGTCCCGCACGTTCTCGACCGAAAAGTCCTTGCCAAGAAATTCCTGCGCCGGCCGATTTGCGAAATACGCCCTGCCGTCATGGTCGAGAACGACGACCATCGTGGAGATCGTATCGATCGTGAGTTGCAAGTCCTGCCTTGCTTTGGCGAGATCCGCCTGGCTGCGTCGCAGGGCATCCTCTGCCCGCTTCCGATCCTCGATGTCGTAGGTCGCCGCGTACCAGGCGATCACCTCGCCGTCGGAATTGCGCAGCGGTGCGCGCCGTGAAGCGAACCAGCGGTATTCGCCATCGGCCCTTCGCAGCCGCGCTTCCGTCTCGAACGGTTCGCCCGTTGCCAATGCGGCATCCCAGGCTGCCTCGAGCCGCGAAACATCGTCGGGATGAGTTATGACGCTGGTGCGTCTCGTCCAGGTCGTCGATGCGAGTCCGCTGTAGCTGCGCCCGACCTGATTGACAAAATCGATGACACCGTCGGCGCGATGGCGAAGCACCAGTACAGGTATGGTGTCGACGATCGCCCGCAGCTCCTGCTCGACGAGCCGGGCCCTCTCCTCCGCCCGCGTGCGCTCCGCATTCTCGGTGCGCAGCGTCTCGTTGAGGGCTTGCAGCTCTCTCACCGTTCCCTGCTGCTCGTCGCGCACCCGACGAAGCGCGGTCGCTGCCCGCCGCTGCGCCGCGCTCAGCGCCACGACGAAGAGCGCCGCGATGGCGAAGAACGCGAGCCGCGGAACGTCCTTGAATTGCAAGGGGAATGAGTGAACCGGCGGCAGGAAGAAGTAATCGAATGCCAGAACCGCCAGTACCGTCGCGAGCACGGCCGGGCCGGTGCCGCCGGCCCACGCCACCAGCATGATCGCGCAGAGCAACAACGATACCGTCGGATTGTCCCCCAGGAGACGCTCGAACCCGAGATCGATCGCGACAGCCGCGGCGACCGTCAGGACTGCCAGGACGTAACCCAGGACCGCCGGCGCCTCCCGCGGCCACGAGACTGCGGACGTCGACATGTCTCGAACTCCGGTAATTTGTCGGCAATTCTAGCAATTTCGGGCGAGGAACGCCACGACGTGCGCCGCCCGCCAAGACCGGCGGCAGGCGATGCCGGCGATTTAATCAGGATTGCGCGAGACGGGCAATCATGACCGGCTTAGTTTCCGCCCGCGGAGATTATGCGGCGGCGGCTTCCGGGCATGCGGCGCTCAAACCGATTTATCGGTGATCATCCCGGTCGGCTTGTTGGAGCTGCTGTCGAGCTGCTTCTTGATCATATCCCTGATCTTGTCCTCGATCTTCTGCTGATCGGCGGGACTCATCGCCTTGAATTGGTCCTCGGTCAGGCCGAGCTCCGCGAGCATCTGGGCATGCAACCGCTCGGCCGGCGTCATCTTGGCGTATTCGAGGAATTTCTGCTCCGTCGTCTGGGCAGGCTTGGCGGTCAGGGTCGTGGACTGGGTGGTCTGCGAGGGGAAGACGGATGTGGGAGAGAAGCCCGTAAAGGAAACCGGCATGCCGAACTCCGGGACTGGATGCACCGCAGTTCGAGCAAAACACGTGCCAGGCGCGCGAGCGCATGAAACATGCGGTTTTGCCGCGCCAGCCGCACAGCGTGCGCGGCAGAAATTGCCCGATCAGGCCAGCTTCGGAAAAACCTGCCGGGAAAAATCTTCCGTCAGCCTTCGGCCCAGTGGAGCCGCGCTCTCACGAATACTGCATCACCCCGTCATCGATCTTGCCGTAGCGCAGCGTGACGATGTCGAGCGCGTAGTTCTGGTAGAGCCGCCACGGCCGCTTCGAGCCTTGCTTGGGCATCTTCGCGACCGAACGCTGCACGTAACCGGAGGAGAAATCCAGCGACGGCAGCTCGGTGATCGAGGGATCGACATTGTGCGGCATGCATTTCCTGTAGCCATGCCGGTCCATGTAGTTGATCAGGCGGCAGACATATTCGCAGGTCAGGTCGCATTTCAGCGTCCACGACGC
>JBAUUA010000330.1:0-2852 GCA_049582465.1 Bradyrhizobium sp.
ATTCCCGCGAATTTCCGGCGCCTCGGCAATTCAAGGCGCGGGACGGCACACTTCTGCAATATTACGCCTATCCCGCGGCGCCGGACAACGTCGCCGTCCTGGTCCATGGCTCGGCCGGCCCGGGGACCAGCATGCACGCGCTCGCGCAGTCCCTGCGCGCCGCCGGCGTGACCGCCTATCTGCTGGATATCAGGGGTCATGGCGGTTCGGGCCGGCGCGGCGACATCGACTATATCGGGCAGATCGACGACGATCTCGCCGACTTCGTTGCCCAGCTCGGACCCGCAAAAAGCGGCGAGACCCGCACGCTGGTCGGCTTCTCCGCAGGCGCCGGGTTCACGCTTCGCTTCGCCGGCGGCCCGTATGGCAGCCTGTTCGACCGCTATGTGTTTCTTGCCCCCATCCTGCCGGGGTCGGCGGCGTGGCGTCCGAATGCCGGCGGCTGGGTCAACATCGCGCTGTCGCGCCTGATCACGATCGCCTATCTCGGTGGCGTCGGCATTCACTGGTTCGACGGCCTGCCGGTCATCGGCTACGCGGTATCAGCCGATCCGTCGCGCGACACCACCGCCAGCTATTCCTATCGGCTATCGACGAATTTCGGCGCCGGCCGCCTGTATGAAAGCTATCTGAAAAATCTTCGCCGGCCGGCCGCCATCCTGGTCGGCGATGCCGACGAGCAGGTGGTCGCGGATCAATTCGCGCCGCTGCTGCAGCGCCTCGGCGTGAATATTCCGGTCACGATCGTGCCGGGCATGAAGCACGCCGACATGATCACCCGGCCCGAAGCGTTGCAGGTCGTGGTTCGCGCTGTCTCTCAGCACGAATAGTCGCGACACAATAATTTGGGGCCGGCAGTCGACCTGCCGGCCCCAATCTCGTTTGGTCTATCTCGTCGATCGACTACCGGGAATACCGGTTGCGGTCGTGATCAATGACGGTCGCCGTCCCGATCGTGACCGTGATCGTCATGGCCGTGATCATCATGATCATGGTCGTGGTCCCTGCCGAAATCGAACATGTCGAACAGGTCTCCGATCGCCGGCATGTTGACGGGAACGTAGATATTGTCGTCGTCGACGCGCGGATTGGGCAGATTATCGCGGCTGCGCGCGCTGAGCTTGCCGAGATACCAGTTGCGCTCGACGAATTTCACGAAGGACGAGTGCTCACCATAGACGTGGGTGATGTGACCGCCCCGCGAGAACGGCGAGACCGCAATCATCGGAATGCGCGGTCCGGTGCCGAAGAAATCGACGGGCTGGATGAAGCCGGAGTCGTAGAATCCGCCGCCCTCGTCCACGGTGACGAAGATCGCGGTGCTTTCCCACAGCTCCTTGTTGCCCTGGGCGAGCTGGATGATGTTCTTGGAGAATTCCTCGAACAGATTGAACTTCGACGATGCCGGATGTCCGTCCATCGCGCCGTCCGGCTTGACGTAGGAGACCGCCGGCAAGGTGCCGTTCTTGAGGTCGTTGAAGAGATCGGTGACGTCACGCATATGGTCGGCGCGCATCGCCGGATAGTTCACCTGATACTCGAACGGGTTGCAGATGTTGCAATAGATACCGTCGAGCGGCGCCCCGGTCCCGGAAACATTGTAGCTGCCGCCATAATACTTCCAGGGGATGTGCTTGGCGCTCAGGAGATCGCCGATGCTGGTCATGGTGACCGGCGGAATCGCACCGGCCGGGCTTGGCGTGCCTTGCGGCGTCCAGGCCGGGTTGATGTTCACGGCGTTGTAATAGGCGCCGGGATCGCATTTGGTCTGCACGGGGTAGGGCAGCTTGTTGAGGTAATCCAGGATTGGCTTGATGCCGTGCTGCGTCGGGTCGGAGCAGTTGAACCACTGCTTCCGCGCGGTATACTGGTTGAGCGTGTTGGGCAGCGGATCGGGATTGTAGATGCTGCTGGCCGGCGGCGTCACGGCGTGGCCCTGGCCGTCGCTGAAGAACACCTGATCGGCAAAGCCCAGCGGAACGCTGTCCGGTCCGGTGCCGCCCATGACCGGCTGATGATAGTTGTCGCTCATGGTGTACTGGTCGGCGAGGAGTTTCAGATAGGGCACGTCGTTCTTCTGCATGTTGAAGAATGCCATGACCTGGCCGGTATCGTGCGGCGTGCCGCCGGGCGCGGTCGAATAGGTCGTGGTGACGAACGACTGCAGGTCGTGCAAGCAGCCGGTCGGGTTGTGCCGGGAGACGTGCTCGCTGTCGATCGCGCAGTCCACCTGCTGGTACATCTGGAAGAACTGGTGGATGGTGTCGGCGGTATAGGCGTCATAGGGCATGTTCGGGCCGGTCAACTGGAACGGGCCGGGCGGCAGGTTGCTGACATTGGTGATGCGGGTGTCCGGGCCGACGCTGAGGGGCAGACCCGTGCCGCCGGTGCCGAACAGGAACTGGTCGCCGGGGGGCAGGCCGGGATCGCCGCCGGGAATGCCGAGGATGGGGGCGCCTGTCGCGTTTTGTACGCCGCCGAGGTCCGGCGCCGGCAGCGTCGAATACAACGACTTCTTGGAGGACGGTGCGCTGATGAAGAAACTTGCGCCGTTCGGCGCCGATGTGACCTGGAACTGGTGCGCCCTGTTGAAATTCTCGTCAGGCGACCCGTCGGCCTTGATGATGTGTTCGGACAAGAGATTCAACACCCGTTCGTCGCGCGACTTCGGCGTATAGGTCGCGAACAGGTGGTCGAAGCTGCGGTTTTCGCCGACGATGATGATGACGTGCTTGATCGGCGATGAAGTCTTGATCTGCGTAATCGCATCCTCTGCGCGTACAACTGGCGAAAGCGCGAGGGCAGCCAGAGACACGCCGAGCAGGCCAAGCCTGCGCGGAAGCGCTGTTTTC
>JBAUUA010000331.1:0-2366 GCA_049582465.1 Bradyrhizobium sp.
GTCGAACAGGTCGCGCGGCGGCGCGCCTTCGTTCTTGCCTGCGGCGCGGCGCTCGGCCATCAGCTCGCCGATGAACCGGGTCCACCGTTTGCGGAAACGGCTACGGGAAAAATCCTGCGGGGTCGGCCAGCCCAACGGCAACAGCAGATCGAGAAAATGTGGGCGCGCCAGCCGCTCGCCATACTCCATCACGAAGTTGCGCAAGGCCGGACCATGGCGGTCCATCCCGAACGAGAACATGGTGCGGCCGGCGATCTCGAGCGTCATGCGCTGCATGGCTTCCCGCAGATCGACCGGCTCGCCGCACTTCGCCGCGAGTGTCGCGATCGTCTCATCGGTTACCGTGACCATGTGCGGCACCATCGGCATCACCGCGCGCGGCGTGAAGGCCGGCGCCAGCGTTCGGCGCTGATACTTCCAGGCGCGGCCTTCGGCGATCAAAAGGCCTTCGCCGAGCACCGGACGCAGCACCCGGATGGCGGCCGGCGTCCGCGTGTAGTTCTCGTAATTGTCGACAAGCACATGCCGAATCGCGTCCGGCGCGTTGAGAATGAAGCTGGAGCGCCCGAAGAAGCGGCCCCTGATAATATCCTCTTCGTAGGCGCGCTGGCCCCATGTGCCGATCGCACTTTCACGCATCGCCACCATCCGCCCGATGGCGGTCATGCTGTCCGGCGCGCGCGGCGGGCTCGGCGGCACCAGCGGCCGGCGCACGACCGGCATATCCAGGGATTCCATTCCCAAGGCTTCGGCTATGCTCACGGGCAGCCTCGCGAAAGAGATGACGATAGCAGTAGCTAGTAAGTGAACTCGGCGACCGCAATCCTGTTTTCCGACGCCGGCCAGCCCCGCGCGACGATCCGTTCCTCGTTGAAGAGGGAGGCAACCGGGCGGCCGGCTTCCGCGGCCGAAAGCCTCAGCGTGCTGGTGGAATCGCCGGGCACGCCCGGCTTCACATCCGAAGGCTCCTTGCCGTCGAAGAGCACGACATCGCGTGGAAGACCGAAATATCCGCGCGGCCGCGACATCAGGACGACGCTTCCTGCACCCGCATCCGCCGGTCCGAGCGGGCGCGCGGCGCGAAGATGCACGATATCCGAGGAACGCGGAAACGGCGAACGATAGAAATGCGTGGTGGTCGAGCCGGCCGAGGTAAGCACCATCTCCAGATACCAGGAGGGATCGACCTTCGCCGGGCCCCAGCGCCCGTCGGCGCCGGTTTGCGACGTGTGGAGGACGCCGCCGATGCGTTCGCCGCTATCGGCGGAGACGCGATAGATCTCCACCGAGGCGCCTGCCACCGGGCGATTGGTTTGAATGCCGCCGGGGGTGCCCGTTACCAGACCGCTCAGCCTGACTTCCAACTCCGGCGTAATCGCAATTCGATCCGGCTCACGCCCGGCGATGAATTTGTAGATCTCGCGGAACGCGCGCGGAGAGAACGCGGTCTCGCGATGATCGACCGCGCCGAGCACGAGATTGGTGGCGCCCTTGAGTGCCGGGCCTTCCGCGGTGACGCCGGTCGGCGTACCCGGCTTGCCGACGAAGCGGCCGTCTTCCTGCGCGTATTTGTCCATGCCGTCGCTACGCAGCGTCAGGAAGGCGGTGCCCGGCGTCACTTCGCTGTCACCCTCGTTCAGCCCGCGCAGGAACGGGCCGCGGCCGTTGAACTCGTTGTTGAGACCGGCGTCCCAGGCATAGACGCCGTGATTGGGAACGCCGCACAGCACGGCATGGCTGACATCGGCGCTGCCGCCGTTCCTGATGAGCCCGCGGATCGAATAGCCGCCGCGCGAATTGCCGACCAGGGCCACGCGCGGCGCGCCGGTGCGGCGCTTCAATTCCTGCACGGCTTCGCCGAGTTCGCGACGCTGGTCTTCAGTCGAGGATTTGTCCGGCTCGGCCTTGGTATCGTCGGCGCGCGCCAGCGGATCGGTGAAGTTGATCGCGGACATGCGGTCGCGCGCAACCCCGTTCGATTCCATCCGCCACAGCGCGGTCATCCACAGCGCCGCGTGGTCGCCATTGCCATGCACGAACAGGACCGGCGGGATTTCGGTCGCGTTCGGGGCGGCGGTCGTCTGGGCCAGCGCGGCGAAGCCGAAGTTCCCGACCGCCAAAGGCAACGCTCCAGCACCCCTGAGAATGGTCCGCCGCGATATCTTCATATGGTACCTCCCCTTTATGATTCAGCACCTTAGCCGCCCTTTGTGACCGCTGATAGCGCCCGGAGACACTGGACAGAGAAGGACTTTCACGGGCATCACTGGAAACGGACAGGGAATCAAGGCCAGACCGGCGCCAACGGAACGGGGATATGACGGAACAGCCGAAGCGTTCGAGGTTTGCAGCCGACGGCGTCACCG
>JBAUUA010000332.1:0-2460 GCA_049582465.1 Bradyrhizobium sp.
CCCTCTAAGAAAAGGGGGTACTAGTCTGCGAACGAAGCAAGTCGTTGGACAAGCCCGGCCATGACGGTGACGAATGTCGGACCCTCCATCCAAGGCTGAACTTCGCGCCGCCGCGCTCGCCGTGCGCGACGCATTGAGCGAGAAGCAGCGGACCGTGGCGGCGCAGGCGATCGCAAAACGCGGATTGCCGGTTGAAATCTCGCCCGGCGCGGTCGTTGCCGGCTATTCGCCGATCCGCAGCGAGCTCGACCCGAGCCCGCTGATGCAGGCGCTTGCGGCACAGGGCGTCCGGCTGGCGCTGCCGGTCATCACCCAGCGCGGCCAGTCGCTCCGATTCCGGGTCTGGCATGTCGGCGACAGATTGCTGCCGGGATCGCTCGGGATTCTCGAGCCGTCGCCGGCCGCGGCCGACATCGTGCCCGACATCGTGCTGGTGCCGCTGGCGGCCTTCGACCGGACCGGCCACCGCATCGGCTATGGCGCCGGCCATTATGACCGCACGTTGGCGCATCTGCACAAATCGAAGGGGTTTGCGGCGATCGGCCTTGCTTTCGCGGGCCAGGAAGTTGCGACCGTACCGGCACTGCAGCACGACGTACCCCTGGATTATGTGCTAACGGAAACCAAAGTGTTCGATTTCCGGAGTTCATGAGTTGCGCATTCTTTTCGTAGGCGACGTCGTCGGCAGGGCCGGACGCACGGCCATCTCCGACTACCTTCCCGGCATGATCCGCGACTGGGCGCTCGACCTCGTCGTCGTCAACGGCGAGAACTCGGCCGGCGGCTTCGGCATCACCGAGGCGATCTACCAGGAATTCATCGATGCCGGCGCCGACGCCGTCACGCTCGGCAACCATGCCTGGGACCAGCGCGAGGCGCTGGTGTTCATCGAGCGCGCGCCGCGTCTCGTTCGCCCGGCGAATTTTCCAAAGGGCACGCCGGGCCGCGGCGCGGCGCTGGTCGACACCAAGAACGGCAAGCGCGCGCTGGTCGTCAACGGCATCGGCCGCGTCTTCATGACGCCGTTCGACGACCCCTTCGCCGTCATCAACCGCGAACTCGAAGCCTGCCCCTTGCGCGAGGCGGCCGACGCCATCGTGGTCGATTTCCATTGCGAGGCCTCGAGCGAGAAACAGGGCATCGGCTTCTTCTGCGACGGCCGCGCTTCCCTCGTCGTCGGCACCCACACCCATGTGCCGACCGCCGATCACCAGATCCTGCCCGCCGGCACCGCCTACATGACCGACGCCGGCATGACCGGCGATTACGATTCGATCATCGGCATGCAGAAGGAAGAGCCGCTGCGGCGGTTCACCTCGGGCATCCCGTCGGGACGGTTCGAGCCGGCGCTTGGCGTCGCAACGCTCTCGGGCGTCGCGGTCGAGACCGACGACGCGACCGGACTCGCGCGCAAGGTCGCGCCGGTGCGCATCGGTGGCAGGCTGGAGCCGACCCAGCCGGGATTCTGGGTGAAGTAGCCGGCGGCCGTTTTGGTTTGCCCGTCGAATTTCCTGACCAATTGCTGTTGTCGGTCAACCGCAAGACTGCTGCTGCGCTGGAGGCTACGCTGATCGCCCGCGCCGACGAGGTGATCGAGTAGATCGAAATGCGCAGCGGCGCGATGTCGCCTCGCAATTGAGATCACCGATTGCGATCTCCGCCATTCGCCGGACGATGTGCGTGACGACTAGCGTGCAGCGCGCAGCTGGTGTATACTTTTCATTATGAGTTGGGATGCGGAAGACGTAGCACTGCTCAAGAAGCTCTGGTCCACAGGACAGAGTGCCGCCCAGATCGCGCGTCGTCTCGGCTATAGCCGCAACGCGGTCTGCGCCAAGCTGACGCGTCTGGACCTGAAGCGTGGTCACAAGCCGCCGACGGCAAAACCCAGGATAATGCCGGCGCCGAAGCGAGCACCGGCATCGCTGGCCGCTTGCGCCCGCCCGGTCGCAAGGATCGTGTCGCGGAAGAAAATAACGAAGCAGCCCGCGGAATTCACCCAGCGCCAGCTTTACGCCATGCTGGCGGAAGCGGTCAGGAATACGAAATAACGGGCTCGCCGCGGCATCGTTGCCGCGCTGCCTCCGAAACCAAAGACCTCTTCGCAACAAGCCGTTTCGCAAGCTAGGATGAGCCGCACGATCCTTGGTCGGGGGGCGGTCATGAGGCGGCGGCAGTTTATCGGACTTGTCGGCGCACTGGCGGCTGCGCCGGTCTTGCGGCCATCGTTTGTCCGGGCGCAGCCGGCGGGCGCTCGGCCTGCAGATCCCTTCCAGCCTGTTGTCGCTTGCCGACGAACTGATCGAATAGGCGGTTTAGCTCCGCCATCCTATCCGCCGGCATCGTAGAGTTCGACCGGCGCGGCGAGCCCCTTCAGATTGTAGCTGCTCCCGTCGCCCCGGACGATGTCCTTGTCACATCGGTCGCGGACGGTTCCCGTGACCAGTATCTGTCCGGCGC